>JAHDCE010000338.1 GCA_020630045.1 Saprospiraceae bacterium
AACTCCGGCGAAGATACCTGTTTTCCTTGAGAGTCGAGTATAAGCTGAAGGGGATTATCCCCTAGCTTTTCTTGCGTCGATAAAACTTTTTATAAAAGTTACCATAGAGAAGATAGAAGTCAATATCATTCCACCGATCAGTACGATATTAATGGTATTTCCTTCTTCAATGTTGCGGATAAGCGGTTTGCCCGCAAGGGCGATTATTATCAATAGCGTCAACAATACTACGATATGTGCGACTACTTTATTCTCCTTTTTCATCATAGGGGTCGAAAGAAGGAAAATCAAACCGAATGCAGGAGCGATGAGGGCGGTCGGCGGTCGGGTTTCATTTAGGAAATAAGTGGCCAAGCCAAATCCGATAAGTACTAGGCCATTGATTAGATTAGCGATGTATGGTTTCATATTGTCTCAATTTTTCTGATGAATTTTAAATTAGAAGGGGGATTTTATTGTGTATTCAATACCCCAAAGGGATGAATGGTTGAAGAGGGGGATAAAAAAAAGGAAGCAGTTGGACAACCACTTCCTTTGTAGGGTGCGTAACCAGATTTGAACTGGCGACCTCCGGAACCACAATCCGGCGCTCTAACCAACTGAGCTATACACACCAGCTTATACTTTCATAAAGCGTCCGCAAAGATAAATAAGTTCCTAAAAAGGAAAAGTCAAAATGCAATTTTTTTTCAATTCCTTTTATTACTTCATTTCATGGCGAAGTAGTTACCTCTAGGACAACTATATTTGTCGGGTTATGGAGCGTTTCCATGCAGGTTATCTAAGATTAAATAAATTATGTCAGTTCATAAAAAGGAAATAAAAAGGGTGACCACCCATGTATTGCAAGCGATGAAAGCTCGTAAAGAAAAAATCGCCATGCTTACTGCATACGATTATTCTACCGCCAGAATATTGGATGAGGCGAAAATTGATGTTTTATTGGTAGGGGATTCCGCATCAAATGTAATGGCAGGACATGAAACCACACTTCCGATAACACTCGATCAAATGATTTATCATGCTTCATCCGTCATTCGTGCGGTGAAACGTTCTTTGGTGGTGGTGGATATTCCGTTCGGTGCTTATCAGGGCAATTCTAAAATCGCTTTGGATTCTGCTATCCGGATCATGAAAGAGTCCGGTGCCCATTCTGTGAAAATGGAAGGAGGTGCCGAAATCCGTGAATCGATTGAAAGAGTTCTTTCGGCTGGTGTCCCTGTAATGGGGCATTTGGGATTGACGCCTCAATCGATATATAAATTCGGTACCTATTCCGTAAGGGCAAAGGAGGAAGCGGAAGCTCAAAAACTGATTGCGGATGCTAAATTGCTAGAAGAAATCGGATGCTTCGCCATAGTTCTAGAAAAAATTCCTGCGAGTTTGGGTAAAAAGGTATCCGAAATATTGACGATTCCAACAATTGGTATCGGAGCTGGTGTCAATTGTGACGGACAGGTATTGGTGACTCACGATATGTTGGGAATTACCAAGGACTTCAATCCTAGATTTATCCGTCGCTATTTGGATTTGTTTGATAACATCAAGGGAGCCGTCCAACATTATATCCAAGATGTGAAATCGGAAGATTTTCCTAGTAAGGACGAACAATATTGATGCACTTTCCCGACGCTTTTGTGTTAGGATTCGTTTTCATTACAATATTTATTCTAATTCTGGTTTTTCAAATTGGATTCGAGTTTTTAGATCAATCAATGCCTTGATGATGGATATCAGATTTTTTTCGTTGATTATATTGATTTTGATGTTTGTCGGAATGGACGCCCAGACACCTTTGGCTATTGGTGAATGGCGTTCTCACTCATCATATACTACCGGACAATATGTTACCCAAACTCCCGATGAGGTATGGGTAGCTTCTGATATTTCAATCATTATTTTTGACAAGGAAGAAAACTCTACCAGTTTTTTGGAACGAACGGATGGGTTAAGCGATGTCGAAGTCCGCACCCTAGAATATCATGCTCCTTTGAATTTGATGGTTGCCATTTATTCAAATAGTAATATTGATTTGATTGATGTGGCAACTCGCGAAATTGTCAATTTGGATGATATCAAAAGACGGACGGACCTAGGAGATAAAACGATTTATGATGTTCATTTTGAAGGTAATGATGCCTTTCTCTCCTGTGGATTCGGAATCGTAAAAATGAGTTTGGAACGCTTAGAGATGGAGTATACCACTTTTACAGGAGTGCGAATGAATGCATTGACTGCATATGAAGGTGATTTGTATGCCTCGTCCTTAGATGGAATATATAAAGTCTCCCAAACCGCTGTCAATCTGGCGGATTGGAGCAGCTGGGAATTATTGGACGAAGATGACGGAATGCCCGAGGCATATCACTCTTATCAAGTACATGTCCATAATGATGAATTGTATGTAGATGTGAATGACACCTTATTCATATATGACGGGTTGTTTTTGGACTATGTATATCACAAGGAAGATTATGGAATCAATTACTTGGTCGAAGGGACGGACAAGTTGATTGTCGGAACACTGAAGCGACCTTATTTTGGTCAGGAAATTCGACTTCTTCGTGATGACGGAACCGTGTTTGATATCGCTTTCTTTTCACTTGCCGGTTTTGGAAGAAACGCCATTGAGGATGAGGTCGGAAATATTTGGGTAGGAGAGGATGGCCGCCAAGTAAAACACTTCAATCCCAATACATTTGTATGGGAACGTTTTGATTTCAATTCTCCCTATTCAATCAATACCGGACACTTGGAATTCAAAGATGGTGCCTTGTGGTCTTCCCCCGGAGCCATCACTGTGGATTGGCAACCCCTTTTCCTCCTAGACGGTTTTTCCAAATATGAAAATGGAAGTTGGACCAATTATCCCGCCTATTCGGTTTCCGGATTAGAGTCTTTGGATGTTCATGGTGAAGTGTTTTTCGATCGCATTTCAGGAAAGTTGTTCATCGCTTCATTTAAATATGGATTAGTCGAATTCGACCCCTTATCAGAAACCGGTATTTTGTACAATGCAGATAATTCTGCTTTAGTCGTGCCCGCCGGCGATGAAACGACTACCCGTATCGTGGGATTCGCTCAAGATGATGAAAACAGGATTTGGATGTCCCATCATGGAACAGGTACGCCTATCGTCGCTCGCTTGGAAGACGGTACTTTGAAAACATTTCCGGTTTCGAGTGTTACGAACTTGGCCTTCGCGACAATCGATCAAGTGGGTAACAAGTGGTTCACAACACAAGGACAAGGACTACTCGTATTCAATGAAGGCGACGATTTTGAAAATCATGCCGACAATTTGGTGCGAGTCATCAGTTCTTCAAATAGCCAGTTGCCAAGTAATAATGTAAATACGATTGTTACCGATCAGGATGGAGATGTATGGGTAGGCACTTCTCAAGGAGTTGTCATATTCGAATGCGGAGGAAATGCATTCGAGGTCGCTCAATGTCAAGGAACAAGGAGAGTCGTCGTCAGGGAAGACGGAATAAACGCGTATTTACTGGAATCGGAAAATATCCGTGATATTGTCGTTGATGGTGGCAACAGAAAATGGGTGGCGACAGATAATGGCATTTACCATTTGTCGGAAGACGGATTGACAGAATTGCGTAGGTTTACTAAGGAAAATAGTCCATTGATTAGCGATGCGGTTAAATCCATCGCCATCAATCCTGATAATGGAGAAGTATTTTTCGCTACATCCAAAGGAATCATGGCCTATAAAGGCGATGCGGTCGAGGGATTGCCGGTTCACTCGATTAATGCCTATGTTTATCCCAATCCGGTGAGGCCGGATTATGAAGGCCCGATTGCCATCAAAGGATTGCCAACGAACGCCACTGTCCGAATCACTGATATTAACGGCACACTTGTTTTCGAAACCCAAGCAAATGGCGGTCAAGCTATTTGGGATGGAAAAGACTACAATGGAAGAGAAGCTAACTCAGGCGTATATTTAGTGTTCAGTGTCAACGAAGCCAATCTGAATAATCCAAATGGACGGGTCGCTAAGATATTGAAATTGAAATGATGCCAAATGTTTAGTTCCTTGGAGGCTGATTTTGATGTTTAGGTTATAGACTATTGATTTCCCTAAACAAATTATCAAAGATGTTATTCTAATTGTGGGGTTCATATAGGACCCTATAATTACATATTTTTGTCATAACTTACCGATATGAAAAACGTTTATCTTTTATTTATTGCTTTATTATTTTTTTCGACGTTGAGCATCGCCCAAACGGATTTGACCGGAACATTGATGTCTGGTGGCTTGGATCGGGAATACCGATTACACCTTCCTCCGGGGTATGACGGTAGTGAACCCACACCTTTGGTTTTTAATTTACACGGATATACGTCAGATGCGTGGCAACAAGAATTTTATTCGGGGATGAAAAGCGTATCGGATGCCAACGGTTTCATCCTTTGTCACCCGGAAGGCATTGACAATTCTTGGAATTCCGGATTTGGCAGTTCCGCCGATGATGTGGGATTTATAAGTGATATGATTGACGAGTTCGCTTCCAATTACAATATTGATTTGAATCGAGTATATTCTACCGGAATGTCAAATGGTGGATACATGAGTTACAAATTGGCTTGTGAATTGGGCGATCGGATAGCGGCAGTCGCTTCCGTAACGGGTAGCATGGTTCCTAGTGAATTCGCAGCATGTAACCCGATTCGTAAAACACCGGTCATGCAAATTCATGGTACTGCGGATCCTACAGTTCCGTATAATGGTAGTGGCACTTTGGCGGTAGCCATAGAGACGGTAGTCGCATTTTGGGCGGAGAACAGTGGATGTGTAGGAGCTCCCACGGTTTCAGCTGTTCCCGATACTGATACGGAGGATGGATGTACAGCGGAACATTGGGTCTACAATGGATGTGAAGACGAATCCGCAGTTGAGTTTTACAAAATCATCGGAGGCGAGCATACTTGGCCAGGTGCACCCATCAATATTGGAATCACAAATGGTGACATCAATGCCTCTGAGGTCATTTGGTCATTCTTTAGCCGCTTTTCCTTGGATATGACTTCTCCTGTCCAAGACATCAAAGAACGCGTAGAAGTTCAAATCGGCCCTAATCCAACCACTTCGATTACAATGGTCCAGGCCAATACAATGATTCAATCCCTTTCCGTTTTTGATATTTCCGGAAGGGAATTAATATCAATAGAAGAAATCAATACAGCCAATTATTCATTGAACGCATCGGGTTTGGCGAATGGCGTTTATTGGTTGGAAATAGAAACTTCTACAGGAACGATTACCAAGAAATTGATGAAACAATAGATGTTATCACGAAATTTTTTGTATGAAAGACGAATCGTTATTTTGGGAA
>JAHDCE010000339.1 GCA_020630045.1 Saprospiraceae bacterium
TTTGACGAATTGAGCCACATTTTCACCCTCCCGATTGTAAAAAGAAACATTCGGCACATTGAAATGATGTATTCCTAAACCGGCATAATAACTGGTTTTTTTCTTGGGCGAAACGGTATAATAAATTCCCGCCGCCATATCCAAGAAAGAAAAATTATTTTCCGGTAATTCTTCAAAAGTGGGAAGATTAAACCCATCCGTACCATCGAATTGATCCTGGAAAGTGAAGTCTTCATAATTCACATTCCTTTGCGAAATCCCAATCTTAATTCCTCCGGATAAATATTGAGTGTTTTCAACATTCAATGATTTGTGATAAGCGCCGAACAAAGCCATTTGATTCGTATTGAAATCCAAACCCGGTTTCCGGTCAGTAAAAAATAATATCCCACCACCGATAGCGTCTTTGTAAATACTTCGCCCCTTGCCGATATCAAATCGCATATCCATAGAAATGGCGAAAGTCACGAATGGATCATCAAGAGTATTACGCCACTGGTCACGATAAATCGTACCGACACGATACGTACCTGCGAACCCACCCGTCAAGGCCGGATTCAAAGTAAGTGGAGAGGCATAAAATTGTGTAAAATGTTTGTCTTGGGCGGTAGCTCCGAATACAAGTCCCAAGCATAAAAATATCATTAAATAGTACTTCATCTCAATGTTTGGTTGTGATGCCATTGTTTGGAGTTGGAATGGTTTTTTCGCTACAAAAATAAAACCAAGTCCCCGGTTCGGAAAAGAAATCGAGGTTTCTTGTCAAAATCCCTTCACATTATACAAAGTATTAACCTAATTGGAGAGATTTTATTTTTTTGAATCGTATTTTTACCACACATGTCCCTCCGATTCGGAAACATGAAAATTTAAATACATGAAATTCGCCATTTGTCAAGTCAGTGTCGCTCCCGTCCGTCGCTCATCGTCGGACAAAAGTGAAATGGTTACTCAGTTGCTGTTCGGCGAAACCGTCGAAATCACCGAAAAGAAAGGCACTTGGCGAAAAATTAAATGTTCTTGGGACAATTACCCCGGATGGGTGGATCACAAATTATTGAAAGTAATCACTCCTCCCGAGCTGGAAAGAGCCGCTGGCGCTTCACACCATTCTCTGGAATTGGCACAAGCGATAATGGCCGACGATCATTTTCTACCTGTATTGTTAGGTTCCGCCTTACCGGAATATGATGGCATGCGACTCAAACTAGGTGATGAAGAATTTACCTTCAGTGGACAAGCGGTTCCGCCATCACCTACCAATGCCAATTCGAAATTATTGGTAAAAATCGCTCGCAAGTATTTAAATGCGCCTTATCTCTGGGGAGGACGTTCACCTTTCGGAATCGATTGTTCCGGATTTACCCAAATCGTTTTCAAGATGATGGGGGTGAAATTGTTGAGGGACGCTTCCCAACAAGTCACCCAAGGACGCTCCTTGGATTTTATACATGAAATCCAAGCCGGCGATTTAGCCTTTTTCAATAATAAAGCCGGAAGAGTAGCCCACGTAGGTATCGTTTTCCCGGAAGGGAAAATCATACACGCTCATGGAAAAGTGAGAATCGATAAATTGGATCATTTTGGGATTTTCAATGAAGAAACCCAAAAGTATACCCATAGGCTTAGGATTACAAAGAGAGTATTACCGGATGAAGCGGTCGATACCACTTCCGATGAAAATACGACCATCGAAGTAGCAAAAAATCAAATCGACTTATTTTGATAAGCACCGGTTCATAAATGGTTGAAATTGATTTTAGAACCAATTTATGAATAAGCCCTTTCCTAAACTTTTAAAGTTTAGAAAACGTAGCTTTTTGTCGCCGGCCGGATGAATCACTTCATTATTTAAGGATGACTAAAATATCGGATAAATGCGAAATGGATGGCATTTGATATCAATGGTTTTCCTCCTTGTAATAGGATGGAATATTACCGTTGACGCCCAAAACTGTGATGGCGCTGAAATCTCTACTAAGGAGAGTTTTTTGTATGGACGCTTTGAGGTCAGGATGCAATCCGCTCCCGGAGATGGCATCGTTTCTTCCTTTTTCTTATACAATATCGAAACCAATTGTAATTGGCCCGCTGAGAACAATGAAATCGATGTTGAAATGACGGGTAATTCGGAACTCATTTATTGTACGACCCACCATCCGAGTCCGGTGGCTCCTTGGTCGGTGGGCGAATCATTTGATATGGGCTTTAATCCGCACGCCGGATTCCATGATTATGCAATGGAGTGGGAGCCGGGTATCGTCAGGTGGTTCGTAGACGGTGCATTGGTCTATACCCAAAATGACAGTTCCACCGATAATTTGATGTATCCGATGGCAATCCTCATGAACCTTTGGGCGGCAGGAGCCGAATCTTGGGTAGGTGTTTGGGATCCTTCGGTAATGCCTCGCCAATCGAAGTATGATTATGTAAAATATTACAGTTATACGCCCGGTGCCGGCAATGCGGGAACCGGCTCCGATTTTACCTTCGAATGGGAAGATGACTTCTCGACCTTCGATGATACACGCTGGCAGATTTCGGATTTCAAAGGCTTTAATGGCAATTACTGTACATTTCGGGAAAACAATGTGGAAGTGACCGGGGGTAACCTGATACTTACTATTGACGAACCTAATCCGAGTCCGGCTACCGTACCCGTGACATTTTCTGTGGACATGAACGAATATGCTTTGCAGCCCACCGATGTCGTTTACCTGAACGGAACATTCAACGGCTGGTGTGGCAATTGTAATCCGATGACGGAGTCGGATGGGATTTGGAGTGTGACCATCAATTTACCTCCCCAAAGGTATGAGTACCTGTTTACGATAAATACATGGCAAGAAATAGGAGGAGCTCCATTAGGCAGTTATTGCGATTTCAATCCATGTGACGAATATGCGAATTACGGAACGATAGTTCCGGAAGGTAGCCCGAGTTGGGTATTGGATACACCGTGTTGGAAATCATGCGAAGCTTGTGTTTGTGAACCGCCTACCGGGGTGACCCATTTTAGCACTTCCATGCAGCGCGTAAAGATTTCTTGGGAACCGGATCCCGCCGCCTCCAATTATCAGGTTCGATGGAAACCGGTCGGTACTTCCGGATGGAATATTATCGGCAATACGCCCGGTAATGACTTCAAGGAAATCTTTCCGCTTACAGGAGGACAGTCCTATCAATATGGTGTTCGGAAATATTGTTCCGCTACAGCGGAATGGTCGACTTATACACCTACGCAAGTTTTTACTCAGCCCTTGTGTTTGGCTCCCACCGGCATTTCGTTTTCAAAATATTCGAATGGTGATCACAAAATTGAATGGACCGCCGCAAATACGTTTATTAAATACCAAGTTCGGTACAGGGAAATCGGTCAGACGGCTTGGACGACAGTCGGCACGACTCCGGGCGTCAATGTTAAAAGAATTCCCGCTGCGAATATGACGGATGGTACTACCTATGAAGTACGTATCCGAACGAGTTGTATGACCGCTTCCGAGTTCACCGCTAATTCGTGGTCATTCTTCTCGCCTTATTACAATTATACGCCTACAGCCGGTGCCTTCCGTTTGGCGTTGTCCGATAATATTCATTTGTATCCCAACCCCGCTTCAAATCGGATTTTCATACAAGGCGCTTCTGCTTTCGATAAGGCTGAGGTGCTGGATTATTCCGGAAAGGTCCTTCGTGTTTTTTATTCCCGAAAACGGGAAATGGATATTTCTGATTTACCATCCGGTTTATTGTTGTTTCGATTCTTGACGGATGACAACGAAGTGGTCGGTTTAGAAAAAGTAATGAAGCGGTAGTTCCCTCACATTTTTTAGGATAAGGCTCTTTCTGTTCAGTGGTTTTCCAACATCGGATTGCCCCTTGGATTTGTCGAGATATTTGGTTCGGAACGTTGAAAAACCTTATACTCGAAATGATGTCTTCCTTGGCGGTATTCATACATATGCCATAGTGAAATTCCTATAATAAAAAATGAATTGGCGATGGAATGGTTGAAGTATAAAAAGACGATACCTGTGGATTTAGGGGATGTGACGCTCCTTGAGATATTGGATTTTGTCGCTGAAGAAAGCTACGGTTTTTCCTTTAGAGAGAGAATGGGAGAGAATCATGCAGTAGTCACAATTAAACTTCCTAAGGATTCCCATACCTATGATTTTGAAATCAAATATCTCCCTGAACAAGCTGAAATTCGGATAGAAGGAAAAATGTCGGAAAAGATCACTTGGTATTCTGTCGTTTGGATGTTAATAATTTCCGCTTGGTTTTTATTGGGTGGTAAGGAGGATGAACTCAATGGCTATCGTAAAATTTATGTATTGCTTTTTTTACTTGCTATAGCTTTTGGCGTTAGATTGCTTTCTTTTGGGTTGAGGTCCAAAACTACTTTGCGGAGGTTGGCCGGCGAGTTAGAGCGTGAAATGATTATCCGTATCAATTATGCGATAAGGACGGGGAAGATTAAAAAGGTTGACCTTTTCTGATGATTAAAAACAAAAACAGACCGGCGTCCCCACGCCGGCCTGCAAAATAAATAGTACCTGTTGAAAATAAAAATGTGTTCTCGCGCTTGAATTCGGCAACCTATGGATGCGCAAAATGAAGCATCTAAAGGGAGGTACTATCCTCTTCACATTTTGTTACCTGTTTTCCTGATTAATTTTCCTTATCCTTGTTTTTATTTGATTGGGGGAAATCCCGACTGCTATCCCTTTATCCCTTCAAGGGGACAAAACGTTACCGATATGACCGCTAGAAAACTTGTTTTTATGATTTTTTTAGGAATTCTAGGGATTTTGAGTTGCCAGCCGAATGAAGGAGATGACAACATGCTGATAATTGATGCCAAGCAGTATCATCAATTCGTCCACCAAGCGGAAGTAGCCCTCGCCACTTCGGATTTTGCGAAAGCGACCACCTTGTATGACCAAGCATGGGGTCATATTGACATGCCTTTCGGTAAAGATTTGTTGAACCAAACCATTTGTCTTGCTTTACTGGAAAACAAGCAGGCGATGTTGGAAAACATGCAAACTTTGGTGAATCGGACGCCCAAAGAGAGCGCTTTGAAGAGGAAATTCGTTCCCTTGTATCTCAGTGAATCCGACTGGGAAGGTTTGATGCGAGCCCGGAAACCCGAATGGGATGATGAAAAATTGCGCTTGATGGAAGAGATATTGGATCGGGATCAATTGTTCCGTCCGATGTACGATACCCATGACGATACGATTAATGCCAATCGTAAAATCAACATGGATCTCCTTTTCGACCTGACGGAAAAAGAAGGTTTTACCAGTCATCGGGAAATCGGCTATCCTGAAAACTTCCGT
>JAHDCE010000340.1 GCA_020630045.1 Saprospiraceae bacterium
TTGATAAAATTTGATGTTTATTATTTATCTGTACTTTCATTCCTGTATACTCACATATTTTGATGAATTTCTTAAATTCAAAAATTACAAATTCCCTAATAATTCACGAGACTATAAATAATCTAATCTGTGCGGTTAAACACATTATTAGCATTTCATCTTTATAAGTATACTGGTTGATGCAATACCCGACCGAATGGGGGGCACAGACGCATATATTCTATTCCTAACAGTTTTCTATTTTTAATTTTTCTATGTCTTGCTTGGACAAACCCGTGTACTTAGAAATAGTTTCAATTGGCAATCCATCCTTTATCATATTTAACGCAACTTCTTTTATTCCTTCTTGTTTTGAAGTATCTACCACATTTTTTAAATCCCTATAATATTTCAAGCTGTCCTCGTAGTTCTCTCTTTCTTCGGCTGTGAAGTTTGCTATTTCAGCTAATCTGAAAAATTTATCAAAGATTCTTTCTTGTAATTTTCTGGGGCGATTCTGTAAATACGGTAAATGCTTGAAGACATAAAGCCATTTATCATAGTTCGATTCTAACTGTTCTTCCGTCTTGTCGAATTTCGGCATTTCCAAGTATATAAATGTAAGCTTATCGTAAAAAACTTCTCCCCGTTCGTCTTTGAGTTTTACTACCGTTTTTACATTTTCGCTGCTTTGCCCGTCTTGAAACTCGAAATCTAAAATGCCAACAGTGTAAATGTGAGCTAATTTAAAATCCCAATCGCCCCGTTTTGCCTGTTCTTGGATGGGAAAAGTGGAATAATAAACGCTTCTGTCCTTAAAGAAATTCTGCTTGGCTTTCTGGACTTCAACTATGAATTTACTTCCGTCTTTTCCAGTACAGTATAAGTCGAAAATGGCTTTTCTATCTAGTGGGCTTCCTCCTAGATGCTCACTTTTAGTATAGGTCAAATCCTCAATTTTGTGGTTCTCAGGCAGGAGTGTGTTCAGGAAGTCAATCAGGAACTCCTTATTCGGCTCGCTACCGAACAACTTCTTGAAACCGAAATCCGTGAATGGATTAACATATTTATCTTGGAGGTTCATAGTTCATACCTTTATACAAAGATAACCATTTGCAAAGTGGAATTCAATTCTGAACGATCTCATACCAGTGAGAAGACCTTCCATTTTCGTATTGTTGAGAACAAACAAACTTATTACAAACCATAATTAATCAAAACCCCTTCTCCGGAAAATGCCGAATATAAAATTCAATCGCATTCGAAGACATCATTTTGTTGGTGATTTCCTTAGCGGAATAACCGAACATCAATGCTTTAATATCTTCCTTGGTGAACAAATTATAAATATCGTCCGGGTTATCAAAAAACGATTCTAAGTCCCTAGCCAAATCCGGGAATTTTTCTGCTGTGTCATAATGCTCGAAAGCGTTGATCATACCATCGAAATCCGAACCGATGCACATCCGTTCCCAAGCGGATTTATCGCCGATGGTTTTTACGATATACAACATATTCATGGCGACGATTTTGATGTAGACCTTTTTCCGATCCAAGGAATAAGATTCGTACTGCTCGAAGTCCTTGGCAGGGATGCCGCCACAAAGGCGATACCTGTCCAACATCACACCGATCATTCCATTGGATTTATGCACCTCCATAATGTCCTCGTCGCTCAAGTTGATGGTCCAATTATTGAATAAAGATTGTTTGTATTTATCGGGCATATCCTTTTTCAAATATTTCGGATGGGTTTCGGACATACCGGCTACCGCCGCATGACTAAAAATAACCGGAACCGTATCTTTTTGTTCCCGCAACATTTCCAGATAATCATAATACCAATTCCGGGATTTCCAGCTCATGTGTTTGACATCAGGAATAATCCTGCGACCTCTTTCCTTGTCCACCATCGTCCGGACAACATCCTTTCCGAGTTCCGAAATCGGTTCGTCCACACCTTTACCCGCATTGAACACCCACCGCTGTGAAGGGCTGAACGGGTTGGCATGGCCGCCCAATCCGTTATAATAAAAATGATTTAGCGTCAGCGAAAAAATAGGGTAGGGCAAATACTCGTCTTTCCAATTGTACAAAGGCAAGGCGCCCTTTAATCTCAGCACGTTTTTAATGACGATTTCCTGATAATCTTTTCGTTTTGAAATGTCTTTTTTCGACAAAGACCGACCCAATACATGCCCGCCTTCGATATTCATCACTAGGGCAAGTTTAGAATCATCCTTGAGCAATTCTTGGAAGTGTTCCCGGCTCCTGACCAGTTCATAAGAATATGTTTTACCGTCAATCATTTGAGGCCTCCCTTGACCGTATTCAACGAACTCGATATTGCGTTGCAACAAGGGGAAATAATATATGTCATGCTTATTCAAAAAATCCAAAGAAGTAACGGAGACACCCGAAATACAAGATATGGTACCTTCACCCCTTTTTTGTTCATTCAACAAGCGCAATTTAAACATCGGCGCTTCGACGGGAACTAGGGAAAGTCCCAACACTTTTACATTGCCCTTCGCCGCCGCTTCCAAATTGATTTGAGAATATTTGGGCACTCCGTCCGACCGGTTCACCATCCATTTGGCACTGGTTTTTTCCGGGCATTCATGTTCGATTTTTTCCCACAAATCATATTGATGGACGAATCTGGAATGAAAGGGTTTTAAACAAATATGGGCGTGAATGTCTGCATAGGTGTTTTGTCCCGTTATTTCCGTAAGGATAAACAAGCAGGACAACGCGACCGCTAGGGCGAGTTTGTTTCTCATGAAAGCTGTGATAGGTAAGAAAAAGTAATCTTTATTCTTGAGATTAAACGAATTAGCCACATCATTTGTGGCTGAAATAAAGACCGTTTTACAAAATTACCAATGAAAAATCACTTCTTCCTCCAAATCCGGGTGTAAACTACGTCCTACCGGACATCCATGAGCGGCTTTTTCAAGCAACATCTTTTCCTTATCGGAAAATGGACGGTCTTTTGGCATAAAAATTTCAACTTTGATAGCGGCGATTCTCCTAGGAGCGGATGCCATGACTTTGGTGACTTCGGCACGAGCGCCGGTCATGTCTAGCCCCTTGTCCCTGGCTTTGATTCCCATAATGGTCAATATACATCCGCCCAATGCGGTGGCGACCATATCCGTAGGAGAAAACGATTCTCCTTTTCCTTGGTTGTCAATAGGGGCGTCGGTCAGCAAAGAATTGCCGGATTTGACATGAGTGGCATGAGTCCTGAGATCTCCTTGGTAAACAATTTCGGTTGTCATGAATTATTATTTAGGAAAAAATGGTAATGAAAGGGACATTCAAATCGTTCTTTTTATGAGAGCGTCCGAAACTTCATCTCCCGGTTAGTGATTCTCCCTCAAATATATTAAATTGTGTAAGGGTAAGCCCTGTGTATTGCAACTTCCTTCAAATATAGCCTACATAGCGCCACCGGATAAATTCAAATATATGAATTGCAATAAAACATACCTGTTATTTTTTGCCTTCTTGCTCTTGTCCATCATGCCGGCAAAAGCACAATTAGATGGCACTTTCGATAATGAAGAATTGCATGGTCTGGTCTATGACGACGAGTTCTCTTTGGACTTCAGGTTGCATACTTCCGGCTATCTCGCTTTAGCGATGAACCGTGCCAAAATCAAAACCTATTATCGTTCCACTTATTATCAACTTGAAGTCGGGACGCTCAAGCATTTTCGTGAATCCCGCAATTCCGGAATCAATATCCAAGGAAGTACGGGTCGGGATTATATTTTCGGCAAGCGAAATTCGCTTTGGCTCGTTCGCGGAGGATGGGGAGAGAAAAGATATTTTTCCCAAAAAGCGGACAAAAGGGGAGTGGCCATCGGTATGTCATACTTAGGCGGAGCTTCCCTAGGCATTTTAAAACCTTATTATCTCAATTTAAGGGTGAGTGACGGAGATGGCAATTTTGAAATAGTCAGTTCCGGTTATTCCGAAGAAATCCATGATGAATTTTTGACCGTCACCAACATTTTGGGCGCCTCGGGGTTTAAATATGGGTGGAGTGAAATCAGTGTCATGCCCGGACTTCATGGCAAAATTGCCGTGCATTTGGACTGGGGAGCATATGATGAATTGGTGAAAGCTTTGGAATTCGGTTTTATGATAGACGCTTATTACAAACGGGTTCCTTTGATGATTACTGAAGATAATTCACCGGTTTTTATCAATGTCTTCTTAGCTTTGCAGTTCGGAAAGAGGTGGTAAGTACTTGGACAAAAATACCCGAAAAGCATACTTCCTGATTATTTATGGCCGGGCACTTAAACGAAATGAGGATTTAAAACTAACTGAAGTGATAGAATTACCGATAGTCAACGACGAAAAACCCAAAAGAAAAAGAAAGCCGGATTGGTTGCGGGTCAAACTCCCCATCGGAGAAGATTTTAAGCGTGTCCGTCGCTTGGTGGATGAATACAAATTGCATACGATTTGCCAGAGCGGCAATTGCCCCAATATGGGCGAATGCTGGGGAGCGGGTACCGCCACCTTTATGATATTGGGCAACGTATGTACAAGATCCTGCTCGTTCTGTGCCGTGAAAACCGGTCGGCCGCCGGAATATGATGAAGATGAACCTCGTAGGGTAGCGGAAGCCATCCGATTGATGGAGGTCAAACATGCCGTCATCACTTCCGTGAATCGGGATGAATTGAAAGACCGGGGAGCTGAAATCTGGTACCAAACGGTTCGCCAAGTCAAGGAGCAATCTCCTAGTACGACCATCGAAACATTGATTCCTGACACTAGGGGCAATTGGACGGCATTGGAGCGGATGATTTCCGCCGGTCAAGAGGTCGTTTCCCACAATATGGAAACCGTCGAGGAGCTTTACCGCAAGGTGAGGCCACAGGCCAAATACAAGCGGAGCTTGGAGCAAATCAAACGCATCAAGGATTATGGAAAAAGAACCAAAACCGGTTTTATGGTCGGTCTTGGCGAAACCAAAGACCAAGTAGAACGGATATTGGACGACCTAGCGGAGCACGGTTGTGATGTCGTAACGATAGGACAATATTTGCAACCCACTAAAATGCACCTGGAGGTAGTGGAATATGTCCATCCGGACACCTTTGCTTTATACAAGGAAATGGGACTCGCCAAAGGGTTCGATTTTGTTGAAAGCGGACCTTTGGTTCGGTCTTCTTATCATGCGGAGCGGCATTTGTAGAAGATAAACCAATATTGGCATAGTATAGTATACCTCTATTTAGCTCCTTGTGATTTTAGCCATTGAGCGAACGCTTCATATTGACTTAAATTGATACTTTGATTATTTTTCATTCGTTGGATTTTTTGATTTGTTAATTG
>JAHDCE010000341.1:0-3471 GCA_020630045.1 Saprospiraceae bacterium
ATCCGCAAATCGTCTGATTACTTGACTGCCGCTTGGGGCAATGAAGATCAGCCGGACTTTATCAATCAAGTCTGGGAGGTGGTTTCAGAACAACCGCCGGTATCCGTCATGGACATCCTTTTGGACATCGAATCCTCCTTGGGAAGACAACGTACCAAACGCTGGAATCCTAGGAATATCGATTTGGATATTATCTTCGTAGATGGACATATCATCAATCATGAACGATTAACCGTTCCGCATCCGCGGATGCATCTCCGAAATTTCGTACTATTGCCCTTGATGGAAATTCAGCCGGATTTCAAGCATCCCGTTTTTGGAATGACCGTCCGGGAATTGAAAGGATGGTGTATAGATATATTACCTGCAAAACCAATGGAAGAATGAAAACGCCCTACCGATTTATAACCATAGAAGGGAATATCGGAGCCGGTAAAACCACCCTCAGCCGCCAATTGTCCGATGACTGGGAGGCGAGACTGATATTGGAACAATTTTCAGACAACCCATTCTTGCCCCATTTCTATAAAGACCCCGAACGACATGCCTTTACTGTCGAGTTGTTTTTTATGACCGAAAGGCACAAACAACTCCAGGAAGCATTTTCAAATACCAATTTATTCCGACCCTTAACCATTTCTGATTATTTCTTTTACAAAACGCTTCTCTTTGCCGGAAAAAACCTCAAAGATGATGAATATCGGCTCTTTAGACGTTTGTTCCAAGTACTCAATTCGACCTTTCCCAAACCTGATATTTTATTATATCTGCATCGGCCTGTAGAAGTATTACTTCAAAATATCGCCAAGCGGGGAAGGGTATATGAACAAGAAATTTCTCCGGATTACCTAAACAATATCCAAACCGCCTACTTGGACTATTTCAAGACCGAAACGGAAATTCCGGTTGTCGTACTTGATTTGGGAGATGTCATGTTTGCCCAAGATGATACCGCATATTTAAAAATTCAAACTATATTACAACAAGAACACCCTTTAGGAATCAGTTATAGGAAGTTGGAGGATTAAAATTGGAGAACGGGTGAGGATTTACTTTTTACTTTTTATCATAGTAGGTTGTTTGACTAACAACCAAGTGGTTTTTGGACAAGATACCACCGGATTGGTATTGGATCGATTGGAGGAGACCGATTTGGTGAAGGAAGGAAGCATCGAAAAGGCCAATCGTATGATTTCCGGAAGCCGTACAGCCGAAGATCGCCGCGAAATACCATTTACGGTGCAAGTAGTCACGCGAAAAGAAATCTTAGAAAATGGATATACCACACTGCCTGATGCATTGAAAGGCCTGCCGGGCATTAGAGTTTCTCAGCCGGGTTCCGGGATTGATGGAGAAACATTTATGATTCGCGGGCTTTATGGAAATTCCTATGCGAAAATCTTATTGAATGATGTTCCTATCAAACCTTCAATGGTAGGGGGGATGCCGATCGGCGCTCAATTGCCCATCCGTCATGCGGAACGGATTGAGGTGATTTATGGGCCGGGAGCCACTTTATACGGAGCGGATGCTTCGGGGGGAGTAATCAATATCATTACTAAAGAATCCGAGCGACCTGTGTATGTCCAAGCTGATTTGAGCGCCGGTTCGAATGGCTATTCGAATGTGGATGTGATGCTTGGCGGAAAACTCGGCCAAGGAAAAAATATATTCCGATATAATGTGTACGGATCCAATACGCTTGTCAATAGCCGAGCCACTTATTATGCATTGGATGAATTGTACAATCCTACGCTTTATGCTCCGGGTAACGATACTTCATATGTCAATAATGCCAATTATCAAGGAAGCAGTACGAGCCCTTTATTGAATGAACTTCCACACCTGAGTCGCTTGATCGGGATTAGTGGAAAATATCGGATATTTTCTTTTTCTACCAATTTGATGTATCGTCGGGATCATGTTTCTATCGGGTTGAATCCGGTAGCGGTTTCCTATGCGAATCCGAATAATTATTTTGGAGAAAGTATTATTAATGTCCAATTTTCGTTGAAAAACGACCGCGAAAAATTCGGATATAAAACAGGTCTGTCCTATTTGAGATATGATGTGGATGACAATTCCTCCGTTTCATATATCAATGATTCTGTTTACCGTGTGATGGGAGGTATTTTGAATAATATTCCTGTCCCATTCGTCAGGGATTCCTTGAGCAAATTAGCCAATCAAACTTTGTTTGACGGGAACCGATATTTTTATTCGACCAGTAATGATTTGAGGGTTGAACAATTGTTTTATTGGCGTCCCTCTTCGCAATTGAATTTTACATTCGGCGTAAACGGTACGGTCGGTGTAGGTATTCCCTTATTAAAATATTTACCCGCTCCCTACCAAGGAGGAGGCCCCTTGAATTTAAATCAATACTCGTTTCCCGAAGATGGGCCGGTCGAGCCTTTGACCACATTTACCGGCGATGCCAGTTTTTTTGTTCAAGGGAGATGGGTCAGAGAAAAATTCAGGGCATATTTAGGACTACAATATTATGTTTCATTTTATGGTCCGGCTGCTACTCCAAGAGTCGCCCTTCTCTACAAACCATCTGACGGATGGAACATACGTGGTATTTTCGGTACCGCCTTCCGTGTTCCATCCCCATTTTATGAGGCCTCTACCTATAAAATTAATTTTGACGCTTTAGTCGTCGGATTCGAAGCAGGTGGTCAAGATTTACAACCCGAGCGTACAGATAATTATGAGTTGGGTATTCGTTGGTATGGAAATGAACATTTTGAATTGGATGTTGCCGGATATTATATGACGACCAAACGATTCCTTTCCTATAACTTTAATCAACTCCGTAACTTTGAGGACAATGAATTTGAATTTACCATTGGTTACTAGTGACGAATCCCGCACCGAATTAATCGGTATACAATCCTCTTTCTTATTCAAATATGAAAACCCCGGATACGATTTTAATTCTAGTCTTCATTTGAATTTTAATTTGGGAAAAGAATCCCTTCCGGAAAATGCCGGACAATTAGACGGTATCAGGGGATTGCCCATGTTTATCGGTCAATGGGACGCTTCCGTCAGGTTCTGGGAAAAACGGTTTTATTTCCGCCTTGCGGCGAACTTTATGACATCACATATCAGTCGCCAAGTATTTGCTGAAGATTGGTACGAAAACAATCGGGACATCGCAGATACGGATGGTTTTTTTACAGTGGATGTATTATTGAAATACAAAGCTTCCCGTAACTTTCAAGGATATATAAAATGCAATAATCTATTCAATACGAATTATGGAGGGATTGATGCCACAGGGACTTTGGACGATCTTTATTACAATCCACAACCTTTGCGTAGGTTTTGGTTTGGGTTAAGTTACGGAATCGAATGAGAGGGTTGCTCATACATATCATATGGATGGTTCCCCTTTTGTTGACCGGGCAAACAGTAGAGGAAAAAGAGCTCTTTCAAATGTTTTTGGAAAGTGGTGATTCCTTG
>JAHDCE010000341.1:3481-5328 GCA_020630045.1 Saprospiraceae bacterium
GAAGAAGCTTTCGACCAAGTAAAAATGGCTTCGAATATTGCTGTAAACGTCGACTGGAGAGAAGGTATGATTGATGCATATTCTTCCTTGGCGGAAATTGAGGAATCGGCAGGTCAAGAGGCGGAGGCGATGAAATATTATTTGATGCTGGAACCCTTATTGGACAAGGAAAAAGAGAAGGAAGCATTTATCGAATCATACACTCGAATAGCCACCTTGTATGATGATGCGGATTTACCGGCTAATTCAAGACCTTATTATTTAAAAATTTTAAAATTTTCTCCGGAAGGAGAGGTAAAAAAAGAAACCTGGGAGAAAATAGGAGATGGATACCGCAACGAAAATATATCGGATTCCGCACGCATATATTATCGAAAAATTATACCGGATAATATTGGAATAAAATCCATCAAGGAGTTGAGGATTTTGCAAAAAATATCAGCTACTTATCGAGGGGAAGGAGACTTGGATGCACACATTTCAACTGAAGAAAAAATTTTAGCCGCTGCGAATAAAATTGGAATACCGGAGGAAATCGCGATTGCTGAAAACAATATAGGTGTAGCCAAAATTCGGAGAAAAGAATATGAATCAGGATTGGAATATTTATTGGCAGCCAAAGCAAAAGATAAATTCCTAGAATGGTTGGATCAATTGGGATTGTATTCAAATATAGGCATCGCTTATTTCAATTCTGGTGAAAAAGAAAAGGGTTTGGAATTCATGGAGCAAGCCTTGGAATCGACTCGGTCGGATCAAGACAGGGTCCGAGTGCTTGAAACCATTTCCGACATGCACTTGAACAGGAAAGATTACTATGAAGCTTCCTTGGCGAATGAAGAAGTATTGGATTTGTCAAAGGTAGATGGTGATAAGAGGACATTGGTCAAGGCATATGCCCGTGCCGCTGAAATAGAACAAGCCCAATATAATTTTGAAGCAGCATTCGACTATTACGATGCCTACTTGAAGGAAGCTCGAAAGTTGAATGTCAAAGACGAGCAGTTGAAATTGAGAATGGCTACTCTTCAAAAACGATTGTCCCGCCTAGAGCGGGAAAACGAATTCAATAGGCTTCAAGAGCAAGCGGAAGTAGAGCGCAGGGAGGCCGAACGAACCCTTGCAGAAAACAGGACGAAATCGAGGCTGGTGAGGGACAGTATCGAAAAGATAAAACTGCGGATTGAAAATGAGAACCGAGAAAAAGAAAATGAGATATTAAAACAAACGCAGCTCGCCCGGGAGGCTGAGTTTAAAAGCCAGGAACTGGAAGTAAAAAGGAAGGAACAAGAACTGGCTTATTTTCAACAAAAACTAGCAGCCGAAAAACAAGAACAAGAACTCAAAGATGAACGGCAAAGATCGGCTTTACAAAACTTGGAATTGGAAAAGTCCAAGGAGCAGGAGGCCGCTGCCTTGGAAAAACAAAAAGCCGCTCTAAGGGAAAAGGAAGTTCAGGAGCAATTGGTCGAACAGCAAAAATCCTTGAATAATGTTATCTCTTCGGCCGCGATTGGCGGTGCTATTTTAGCGGCGTTAATCATCGGTTTGATTCTTTGGTTTTTGGGGGTCTCAAGGCGTAAGTCGAACCGACTCGCCAAACAAAACGAACAAATAGAACGGCAAAGGGCGGAGCTGGAAAAAAATCGCGACCTGATTCAACGTGAACGAGAAAAGTCAGAAGGTTTGTTGCTAAGTATCCTCCCGGAAGATACGGCAAATGAGTTGAAGGAAAAGGGTAGGGCGACACCCAAAAAATATGACCGAGTTACCGTATTGTTTACCGATTTTAGCGGATTTACCCGAGTGTCGGCCGCCATGACCGCCGAAGAACTCATCGGCGAATT
>JAHDCE010000342.1 GCA_020630045.1 Saprospiraceae bacterium
TTCTTTGCTCTCCCATCAAAAACTGGGGCCTATAAAACTATATTCGAAAGCGATAGAAACCCCTGCCGGAAAAGCGAATTTCGATGATATAAAAATGATAAAAGTAGATGTATTAAAAGAACATTCTAAATATCCGATTCAAAGAGACGGACAGCTTATCGTATTGAATGAAACCCGACTACTTATTATTGAAGAAGACAAGGGAAAAATACATTTGTTGTCTGAAGAAAACTATGAAGTGGATTCTATTTTCAGAACGCTTGCTCCCCTGATTAAAAAATGGGAAGAAACGGATTTAGGTAAATAAACCCAATCTCTGATAACGCCTAATAACGAATTACATCATTCGGCGCTAACTCAATTACTTTCCCATATTTATTCAATTTTTCTAAATCAAATTTATTTCGATTTCCATATATGGTGATGACGCAAGGTTTTCCTTGTAAATGTTCTTGGTAAAATGTTTTTATTTCTTCATAAGAAAGATTCTCATATTCCTCATATGCCATTTGATCCGGGTCAACTTCCCAGTCCTTAGACTGAAGGGAGACCATCACTTTTGACAATTCTCTAAAATGCGGATAAGCAGAGAATGATTTTTGTTTTAAACCACTGACAATCCTAGGCATACGTTCCGGTTTATCCGGCATATTATTAATCAATCCCATCATTGCCCCTACTGCTTGATTGGTCTTTTCCGCTTGACATCCGACGTATGCATTGAAGTATGCATATTGTCCTTCCTTTAATGGCGGATGGTATTTGCCCCAGGTAGAATAGGCCAGGGATCGATACTCACGGATTTCTTGTAAAATCAAGCCTGAAAAACCGTCTCCTAAATAGTCGTTAAATACTTTGTATTTGGAATAATCTTCTTTTAAAAACGGCTTTCCTTTGATGTAAAAATATATCTGACTTTGTCTTACGAATTTATCATGAATAAAGTAAATATAATTTTGATCGTACTTTCTGTATGTAGGAAGTCGCAACGGCTCCCTTTTATTGGATTTACTAAGTGTGAATCCTGATAGTAATATTTTTTTGAATTCTTCCGGTGACCGATTACCCACATAATGAATATCGGCCGCGAAGTCGGTTCCTTTTTTCAATGCTTTTTCGAATCCTTTAGGATTCAGGTCTTTTATTGTTTTTACCTTAATCCTAGCCAAGAAGCCAGAACCCCTACCATACATGGCATAATTACGCATGGCTTTTCCCATTACGGAAGGTGTTCTTTTTTCTACTTCACGCTTATTTTTTATATCATTATAAAGCGACTGTACAGCCTCTTCATTCAATTCGGAAAAGTGTATCCATTGATCTAGTAATTTCAATGTTTCTTCCAAGTTTTTTTCTATTCCTTTTACATCGATATGTAAATAATTCCGAGAAGGAGCGACCCAACAAGTTGCGCCTAATTTAGCGAATTCCTCCTTCAACCCGGAAGCTGTTTGTAACCTTGTCCCCGCATGATTTAAAAGGATGGCTCCCAAGGTCATGGGACGGCTTCCCTCTTCTCCATATTGATATGATATACGCAAGGAGAAAATATCATTTACAGGATTATTCGTCACGTATAAATGATTGTTGTTTTTGAGATCCAGAAAGGTAACGTCCTTTTCAAAATCAATAAAACGGGGGGCCTTATCCGATTGGGGCAACTCAGCGAAAGTTTTAGAATAAGAAGAGTGTCTAGAGGGGTCGGGACGATAAGGACGGTGAGGAGGTTTTGTCAATTTTTCCCTTTTGGGAATTCCCCGTTTGGATTGAAGGACGAATCGATTTTCTCCAAAATATTTTTTCGCCACATGGACAATATCCCCCCTTCTTATGGCTAGTATTTTTTGTGGGTAAGCTTTCACTTCATCCCAATCCCTGCCTTCTTGAAACGCTGTACCTATCAACTTCGCCCTCGATTCGGGTTCCTCCATTTCGAGTTTGAATTCCCGATAGGTTCTTGTTTTGATGGTTTCTAATAAATTGATAGAAAAATCCCCGTTCCTTACATTCTCTAATATCTTATCCAGGTTTTTATTCGCTTTTCGAAAGGCACCAATTCCGGATTTAGGTACAATGGTCAACGCACTAGCCCCGGCATCATCAAATACGATGGATCTTAATTCCGCACGTTTAATTTTGCCATTCCGAACCAATTGATCCAATAGCCCCGTTTTGTCTGAGTTCGATAGCATACTTTCCAGAATGTCTAGGGCCGGTCGATCAGGATGTTCGGCAGGAACCGTCCTGAATGCGACCATCAGCGATTTGTAAGGAGACATTCTTACTTTTTCGACTTTTTCGCTGTTATTTTCAGGAATCGTACGATTCATTTCGGGCAGGTATTGACGGTTTGCCTCCAACTTGCCGAAGGTTTCTTGAATCATGGGTTTAATTTCATCCGGGTTCAAATCACCTACAAGCACCAACGCCATATTATTAGGCACGTAATAGCGATTGAAGTATTCATAAATTCTAGTCAGTGGTGGATTTTTCAAATGTTCGGCACTTCCTAGAGTGGTTTGTGTTCCATATGGATGATTCGGGAAAACACCTTTCATGAATTCCTCATTGAGCATAAACTCATAGCCTTCCAAAGCACGATTTTTTTCTTCATATACGACTTCCAGTTCAGATTGGAAAGAGCGAAGAACGGGTTGTGAAAATCGGTGGGCATAAATGTCCAACCATTTCCGTATTTGATTGGGAGGAAAAGCATTGTAATAAAATGTCATGTCCGGGCTTGTAAATGCGTTGACCTTCGTAGACCCGATACTTTTTAACAAGGTGTCAAAATCGTTGGGCAATCCGTACTTAGAAGCCTTGACCGCTTGACGATTGATTTCAAGAAGAATCTTTTTCCTTTCTCCTTGATGTTTAACCTTTCCCAATTGATGATACAAGCTGGTGATGGAATCCAGATGAATTTTTTCCGCATCATAATTCCAAGTTCCCATTTCTTGGGTTCCCTTAAATAGCAAATGTTCCAAATAATGAGCCATCCCCGTTGCGTCATGGGGGTCATTTTTAGATCCGGCGTTGACGACTACTGCGCCGAATATTTCTTTTACTGTGGGATCGGGATTCAAATAAACGGTCAGTCCGTTTTCTAATTTTTCTACAATGACATCTGTATGTGTTTGACCGTGCAAACCCGACACCAACAATCCAAACAAAAACAAAAATATGTGTCTCACCTCTTATACTGATTGACCTGTTCTCCACCAAGAAAACGGATGATTCTCTTTGTGGTTTTTAAAATATTTCACAAAAATAAATAACCCGGCGGCAAATTTGCCACCGGGTTATTTTCAATTCGGTCTTTCCGACTTTCTAATGGTCGAAAAAGGGTCTGATTAGTAACGATTGTCCCTATCGTTGTAATCACGATAGTTGTTACGATTGCGATCGCGGTTATCGCGGTTATCACGGTTGTAACCACGATCACGGTTGCGGTCTCGGCTATCACGATCGCGGTTATTGTCACGACTGTAATTGTCACGACCTCTTTGGATACGCGGACGCTTGTTTCTAAAGCCTCCACCGCCGCCACGGTTATCTTTAGGTGCGGGGTCGGATTCTTTGACCAAAATAGCACGGCCGTCAAGCATGCTACCATTAAGGCTACTGATGGCCTCACGACCTTCATCATCATTGGGCATCTCTACAAAACCATAACCTTTGGAACGACCGGTTTCACGGTCCATAATAACCTTGGCGGAAGAAACCTCGCCATAACGTTCAAAAGCTTCGAGAAGCCCTTCGCTGGAAGTGTTCCAATCCAGCTTTGCAACAAAAATGTTCATGAAAAAAAAATAAAAAGTGAATAAAAAATCATGAGGGAAAAATGAATCAGGGGCCATTCCCAAATTCTACATGAAAACATAAATCGTTAAGTATTTGGCCAAAATCAAACATCCTTTGGCTCCTACACCGTAATCTTCTGTAAGATAGGGGTAATCCGGATAACCTGTGTAATTTATTACCGGATTTCATATAAAATAAGTCTGATAATAGATGTTATACTCGAATTCTTTACAGCAAGGAACACAAATAATACAACATCCGGGCACCTACATTTCCGTCCCATTCACTTTTACCGCCTACTTCACAGAGGTCAAAGCCAACGACCTCCCTACCACTTTCTTTAATCCGCCTCAACAAATAAATAGCTTGCTCATATCTCAGTCCCCCGGGCACGGGCGTTCCGGTTCCCGGGCAAAGTTGCGGCTCCAAACCATCGATATCAAAACTGACATAAACCGAAGTCGGTAATTGGTTGACAATCTCATCTGCGATTTCCCGGAAGGGAATACCATCTAACACCCCCCTTTGAATATCGTTATCCAAGAACAAGGAAATCCTTTCATCCTCGCTTGCCATTTGGAATTCCGCATCACAAAGATCCCGGATTCCCGTTTGTACTATTTTCTTGACATTCGTACGATCCAGTACATTGTAAAATATGGATGCGTGGGAGTAAACAAACCCCTCATAAGCTTTACGCAAATCGCAATGGGCGTCAATTTGCAATATACCCATGTCTTCATGTACCTCCGAAAGTGCTTGAATCAGTCCCAAGGGAGTGGAGTGATCCCCTCCGACCAACCCGGTTTTCTTTCCTTGTGAGATGAGTTGTTTAGCTTGTCGATAAACTCGGCCCACCATTTTTTCACATGCCAGATTAATTTCCTGCAAAATAAAAAACAATCGATCATCCGCGAGTACGTCCACCCCGTTTTCCAAAGCAGAAATATATTGTTCTGCCTTCGTCCTCAGACAATCGTTGTCCTTCATTAAACCTTGATCGGGAGGCATGAAATAAATCCCTTGTTTCCAAGTCTCGGGAGCATCAGGTAAAAACAAATCTAACTGGCTGGACGCTTCTAAAATATTGCCCGGTCCCCGAGAAGTCCCTCCCGCATATGAAACCGTTACATCCCAAGGAACGGACATTAAAACGATATCCGCATCTTTTTCATCAAAAGGCAATCCGATAAACTTCCCATTCTTCAGCCCGACTCCATTGGGGTCAAATCGGGTCAACAACTCTTCATTCTTCAATGTCTGACAATTTGGATTTTTAAAAAAAACTAAGTAACGCTCAAAGAATAACTTACCGATTTGGACGGCATCTTTCACGTCATGACTTCGTTAAAAAGCCTCGCCGATGCCCTGCATCGCCTACGTTTTTCGCCTTGTCCTGCCGCAAAAACTGCTCGTCGAAATTGACAACTTATTCTTTGAGCGTTACTAAATCACATTGTTCATTTAAGTACTCGGTCAAAAGTAATGTATAGATACAGGCGAGTGGATTTTTGTGGT
>JAHDCE010000343.1 GCA_020630045.1 Saprospiraceae bacterium
GTCACCCATAAAAATGTTTTAAAAAATTTGTTTTAAAACAAAATGTTTCTTATCTTTGTAAGGACGGAGATAGGGAAACAATTTTGTTTGTTTTCATTGTTTGTAAAACATAAATATATCATTTTAAGATAAATGAAACATCAAAAAGTTCATGATCAAGCCAAGAAATCTTTTCCTGTTATTGTACGGGGAGTCGATGAAGGCTATAAATATACCAAACGATTCAATCCTGAATGGGCGGAACATGTCCGCGATTTCATGTTCGCGATTTTAAAACCCTTGATGGCCCTTCGGGCCTTGTTGTATCGCAAATTGCTTTGGCCGATTACTAATATTGAAAGGAGCCGCCTTCCTGTTTTCCGACTTTGCGTAATTGTTGTAGGATTTTATATTATTCTCAATAAAAACGTGAATGTCAATTTTTCCATCAATCACCCTTTTGCTTCGACACAAGAAACAAATGAAGGATTTGAAGAAGAAGCGGAAGATGCGGAGCCACAAGTCAAAAAAGTAAAATCTGATTACGCACCGGTTTCTTCTGGCGAATTAACTGAGAAAATGGCTCAAGATTATATTGACAAATATGCTGATTTGGCAAAAGCCGAAATGAAAAAATATGGTATTCCGGCTAGTATTACTTTGGCTCAGGCCCTAGTGGAAAGTCGAGCGGGAACCAGCCGTTTGGCAAGGGAGAATAGTAATCATTTTGGTATTAAATGTTTTAGTAAATCTTGTAAAAAAGGACATTGTACAAATCACTTTGATGATCATCACAAAGACTTTTTTCGGAAATATGATTCTGTTTGGAAATCATATCGAGATCATTCAATCTTTTTGAAACGTAAACGATACGCCCACTTGACTGATTATGGAAAAGATTACAAGAAATGGGCGAAAGGTCTTAGGGAAGCGGGCTATGCCACCGATCGTAGGTATCATAAAAAACTAATCGGAATTATTAATAAATACGATTTGAGCAAATACGACAAATAGCCATACAACTGGCAAAAATACAATTTTGCTGCTAGGAGATTATTCTAAAATCTATATCACAATAAGGTGAATTCGTAAATGACAGCTTCCCTGTTCCAAGGGGGACAGGGAAGCTGTTGCAACTATATTCTCTTCATCTAATTATTTATTGCTGTTTTAATGTGTGTTCCTCCCCGCCTGTCGGCGGGGAGGGTGCTAACCCAATGCCCAAGGGATAGCGGGCAAAAAAGAATTGAAAAATTACTTGATAAAATATACTAATATGAGAAATTTGATTGTTTACTTCATGATGTCCCTTTCTGTGGGAGGCTTGGTAGGGTGTCAAACAAACACCTCTTTTAATTCTGTGGAAGTTATTGGTGATGTAGGAGACCAAATAAAGGAAGCTAGGGTCAAATCCGGCATATCCAAACAAGAGCTCGCTACGGATTTAGGACTATCCTTGGCAAATATTGAAATCATTGAGTCTGGAAAGGCTGTGCCGACACGAGACGTGATTTTTAAAATTCAAGATCGACTGCACTGCGAAATTATCTTAGACTAAAAGAAGTTTTGCTTTCGTGAAAACTTCTTTTAGGTTGATAATGAGCATTTTCGGCATGATTTTTGATTATTTTCATATATCGGATAATTCCGTATATTTGAAACGTGAAAAACAAATTATCATGAAAAAACATATATTCATCATCGCATTTCTTCTTGGTGGTTTCGCTCTTTCAGCACAAGTATCTGGTGATAAGCTGAAAACAGGTGAGACAATGTACTCATATGAAGATGCTGTTAAAGCTCTAATCGAACATCGTGCTGATGAATTCGATTCTAAGGGCAACGAAAAAGAAATCAAAGTTTTCCCAACTGTTGGGCAACAAATATCTAGCATTCGCCAAGAAAAGAACCTTTCTATCCTTGGTTTAAGCTATGCGACAGGATTGAGTGAAGAAGTTATTCGTAAAATTGAAGCGGATAAAGTTGTTCCCACTCGAGATATTATCGCAAAAATAGAATCTTACTTAAGAGCCGAAATCATCTTGGATGGAATCGTTTCCGCAGGTAAATAAATTGATTGCTGAAAATAACGACTAGGAACTTTTTAAAATAAGAGTCCGGTATTATCAGTTTTTCAAACTTTTAAAACGCCGCCGACATATCATGTCGGCGGCGTTTCTCATTTTTGCAGAAAATCTTTGTTGAAAATATGTCCGGCCTAAAATCATTTTTCGTAATTATCTATCCGACCATAGCGGTATTGTCAGTCATCTGTGCAGGTATTCGAATATATTCTGGTGAGTTTGTTTATTCGTGGATAGCGGTATTGGCGATATCCTTGTTATGTATCATCTATTTTGCAGGAATCTTTATCGTAAAATTCCCTAGGACAACCAAGCACATGAAATGGGCTTGGTTGCCAATGATGACTGGCTTCTTGATTTTGTGGGAAGGATGGAAGTTTGGATTTCAGTGGGATGCAATAGCCCTATTTTTAATAGGAGTAATAGGATGGTTTTTGTATGTAAATTGGGTGACGGATTTTAGTGGAAGAGACAAAGAAACCCTAAGTGTAGGCAAACCATTTCCGGATATACAATTTCAAAATTTAGAAGGCAATACGATTCCTACTCGTTCCTTTGTGGGTGCTCCTGCCATTTTTTTGTTTTATAGAGGTAACTGGTGCCCATTTTGCGTTGCCCAAATCAAAGAATTGGCCAAGGAGTACCGGCAAATTAAAGCCAAGGGAGCCGAACTGGTTTTTATAAGTCCACAATCGCCAAAACATACTGCATCTCTAGCCAAAAAGTTTGATATTCCAGCTCGATTTTTGTTAGATGAAGATTTGAAGGGGGCAAGACAATTGGGACTGTTTGACAAGGGAGGAACACCAGCAGGTTTCCAAGCATTAGGATATACGACGGATAATGTATTGCCCACCGTTATCGTAACGGACAAAGATGGTATCATCAGGTATGCGGATTTGACAGATAGTTATAGATTACGGCCGGAACCCAAATCTTATCTAAAAATTTTAGACGGGTTTTCGCGTTGAGTTTAAAAAGGGCATCTGATAAACAAGTTCGATGAATTGAAGCTACTAGTCACAACCATATTAATAATTCTGACGTCCTGTCCTTTTTTGATTGCACAAGAGGATCCTACCTTGACATTAGAAATCCGAATCAAGCAAGGAAGTGCCGAACAATGGGAAAGGGTAGCTGTGGACTTTCGAAAAGAATTCCCCAATGAACAATTGATAATAAAGGAACTCTCAAAAATCAGGATAGAGCTAGTCGGAAAATCCTATTTAGGTGCATCTTTCGATGAAATCATCCCCAAAGGAAAAAAAAGAATTGCAGTTTTAGACCTTGGGCCTTCCTACAAATGGGCGAAACTCAAGAATGGAAATGTAGATCAAAACTTTCTTGAAAAAATAGGATTTCGAGAAAAGCTGTTTGAAAATCGCCCCATCCATTATTCTGAATTACAAGAAATTCAAAAAAAGCTACTAGAGCATGCCGAAAACAATGGCTACCCATTTGCCATAGTAGGTCTGGATAGCTTAAACATCAAAAAAGACGGCAGTATCTCCGCCCGGTTGATGATGGATAAAAAACAATACATCACCTTCAAAGACATTGAAATCTTCGGAGAAGATGTAAAGATATCACCGAGCTACCTTATGAGATATTTAGGCATCAAACCCGGCGAACCGTATAGCAATAAAACCGTCTTGGAAATTCCAAAACGGATAAGGGAGTTGGCTTTTTTAAGAGAGGTGAAAACACCATTGGTCTCGTTTCGAGGCAAAGCGGCCATCGTCAATTTATTCCTTAGAAAAAAGAACGCAAGTAAATTCGATTTCTTAGTGGGGGTTCTTCCTAGAGATGCTCAGACCGGCAGTCGATTGTTGATTACGGTAGACGGAATGTTTTCTACCCAAAACTTACTAGGAGCCGGAGAACGGCTACATGTCGAATTTCGACAATTGCAACCCGGAACACAACGATTGGATTTGAATTTCGGCTATCCGTATCTTCTAGGGCTTCCATTCGGAGTCGAAGGTGATTTTGAATTGTACAAAAGAGATTCTTCATACCTCGATTTAGAATATGATGCAGGCATATCATACAGCTTTTCCGCAAGGAATAGTATCACGGCATTTTGGCATGGAAAGTTGACCAACCTGATTTCAGTAAATGAAACCCAAATTGTAAATCTCAAAAAATTACCAACGACACTGGATACCAGATTCACTGATTTTGGATTGAAATACAATTATGAAAACCTAGATTATAGATTCAATCCGAGAAAAGGATGGAGGCTGGAAACAAGGGCGTCCGCAGGCTTCAAAAAAATAATCGTCAACAACCAAATCGAAGAATTAGAAGACCCCGCAGATCCCACATTCAATTTTAAAACCTTATACGATTCCTTGGATTTAAGGACTTTTCAATATCAAATCGAAAATAAAATAGGAGTCTATATCCCCGTTTTTCCCAAGGACAGAGGAGTTGTTCATATCGCTAATCGTACAGGCTCCATTGTATCACAAGGTCCCGTATATGTGAATGAGCAATATCGAATTGGGGGAAACAAATTCTTTAGGGGATTTGACGAAGAATCCATTCTCAATTCTACACATTCCATCTTCACCTTTGAATATCGATTTTTATTAGGAACCAATTCATTTATCTATTTATTCGGCGACACCGGTTTTATTCAAAGCAAAGCGCCGGAACAAACAACAAATGACTGGCCCATCGGATTTGGAGCGGGCATGACCTTTGAAACCAAAATCGGATTATTCGGAATTTCATATGCATATGGAAGACAAAACGGAAATCCGATTGATTTCAGGGCTGCCAAAATCCACTTCGGGTATGTCAATTATTTTTAAAAAAAGAACCGTTTCCATTCCGGAAACGGCCCTGTTTTTTTGACCTTCTATAAAACAATCCAGCATCCCAAAATCTTTCTTAGTTTGTTTTGAAAAAGAAAGGCACGAACTTTCCCGAGGAATACTAAGAGTCATCCGAGACGCACAATGGCGTTTGACCGTTGAAGAGGCAATGTTCGAGCCTTCACTAACAGAAGGCCTTTCATGCACGACAAAAGACGTAGAAGGTCAAGAAACGTGGTGTAAGAATTCGTCATAATGCCAGGTTTTAAAAATTAAATTAAAATTATACTATTTTTATCGTTCCCCTAATTCTATGCAATTCTAGAAAAGATATAGAATTTTGGGAATGATTAGATGTTATCACGAAATTTTTTGTATAAAAGACGAATCGTTATTTTGGGAAT
>JAHDCE010000344.1 GCA_020630045.1 Saprospiraceae bacterium
ATGAAGTAAGGAAAGACTCGGCGGGGAGTGACTGCCGTATTCCAATGGGATATTATTTGGTAGATGATGTGAAGGTTGAAAAATGGAAACCCGAAATGCAACAGGAAGCTCCCGAACCTGAGCCGGCCGAAGAGGAAAAAATTGAAATCGCCACTCCGGAAACGCCCCGAATCATAGAAGATAAAATTCATGAATTCGAAAATGTGAATTTTGAATTTGCTAGCGCTAAATTATTAAACGAATCATTCCCCGAACTCAATTCCTTATTCCAATATTTGGACAGGTATCCCAATTTTCATATTGAAATAAGAGGACATACTGACAACGTAGGAAAAGAACAAGCGAACCTGGACTTATCTCGTAGAAGAGCCGGAGCAGTAGCCACCTATCTGATTCAAAAAGGAGTGTCTCCCAACAGAATCGGAATACAAGGGTTCGGAGAGTCGTCTCCCTTAGTAGAAAATGATAGTGAGGAAAATCGCGAATTGAACCGCAGGGTTGAATTCGTAATAACAAAAACCAAGACTGCATCAACAGCCGCAAATCAACATTTCCATTCCCGATAAGGGGAATGTGTATAATATTTGGGGCGGTCGTCCAGTCGGATATGCATCCAATACACGCCTAGGCCACTGGTGCTTAACCACATGTTTTTATCAGATAACCTTTGGTCAACCGCCTTGGCGACCGATTTCCACAGTTGGATGATTTGGTGACTCGAGGCATTCCTAACGAAATCGGCGATATGTGGATATCCGGACGGTACATCAGGAACAGGAACTACTAGGACGGCATCCCCGCCCAAATTGCCAAAAGTACTGACACCTTGTTCCGCCGATTCAAATTGTTTTGCGAAGGTGCGGAAATCCGGTTGAACGGAGGACAGCCTTCGGGATTCGACCAATACGAATTCATAATCATTGTCTAGATCTCCTTGACGTACCGGCGGTGTTTCCCAGAAGAAAGCGGAAAATGGGGATTGAGCTAAAATGTTATTGTAAAATGAAATGAATGCTTCGTCTTCATTCCAAAGCCGAAAAACTTCACGGAAGGACAATAATTCTCCTTGTTGGAAGAGTTGGTATTTTGTCGTTTTATCCGAAAGGACAGTTTCTTTGTATTCAAATAATGTTGTCATGAGAATATTTATGTTTTTAGTATTGATTTTATGGGTCATCGGTTGCGGGCCTTCAAATATTGAGATAAAGGAAGAAGTACCTGCACCTACTCCAACCAAATCAACGGTTGGTAATATAACAACTCCAACCGCAAATTCGATGGTTCCCAAACCGGATTATCTGAATTACTCTTGGCACCAAGGGACTTCGGACAAATATCGGTTGATCAATCAGGTAGTGCCACCGGCAGGTTTTTCCCGGAAGGGAGCCGGCAAGGGTTCCTTGGCGGAATGGTTTCGTTTTTTACCGATAAAAGAGGACAACAGCCATGTGAAATATTACAATGGTGGAACGAAGTACAATGATGTCCATTATCGGATTATTGACATTGATACCGGCAACCGCGACTTGCAGCAATGCGCGGATGCAGTGATGAGACTCAAGGCCGAGTATCATTATTCCAAAAAAGAATTCGATCAAATCCATTTTGACTTTACGAGTGGGGACGAAGTCCGATTTGACGATTGGAGTCGGGGCAAACGACCCCGAGTAAAGGGTAACTCAGTTACGTTTTCTTCTCCTTCCGGAAATACGGACACATCCTATCCGGTATTCAGGAAATATATGAACATGATATTCAATTATGCCGGCACCTATTCATTGAGTAAGGAATTGAAGAAGGTAAATGTCCGAGACATGGAAATCGGGGATGTGTTCATTCAAGGAGGATTTCCGGGGCATGCGGTCGTCGTCGTGGATATGGTGGAAAATGATTCGGGTCAACGGATGTTTTTGTTGGCTCAAAGTTATATGCCGGCACAAGACATACATATATTAAAGAATACAGGACACGGGAATTCCTCTCCTTGGTATCCGCTCAACTTCGGAGAAACATTGTATACTCCGGAATGGTCTTTTGATGCCGGTGATTTAAAACGGTTCCGATAAGAAGCCCGGAATTTGGGCAATTGAATGAAAGTTGTGAAATTGTGGGTTCAATCCAATTTTATGATACATACCATCGACCTACAATTTTATGACCAACGGAATGTCATTGCTTCCTATTTAGTGGAAACTTCCGAAGGCCCCGTCCTAGTAGAAGTGGGTCCTCACTCTACATTCCCCCATTTGAAAAAGGGGATTGAGGACGCCGGTTACCGGGCGGAGGATATCCGACATGTGTTCATCACACATGTTCATTTGGATCATGCCGGAGCTGCTTGGTGGTTTGCCCAAAATGGAGCGAAAGTATATGTCCATCCCAAAGGATTGAGACACATGGCCGACCCTAGTCGATTGATGGATTCCGCCAGGAGGATTTACCAAAGTATGATGGATAGTCTTTGGGGCAAAATGGAAGCGATTCCGGAAGAATTATTGGTAGCCGTTGGCAATGGAGAAAAAGTTGAAATTGGAGATCAGACATTTATTGCTTGGGATACGCCCGGACATGCTGTTCACCACATCTCTTGGCAAATGGACAAGGTCGTTTTTACCGGCGATGTAGGCGGAGTAAAAATCCTAGGAGGCCCGGTCGTACCACCTTGCCCGCCACCGGATATCCATGTGGAAGATTGGGACGCTTCTATTGAATTGTTGAAGGGCTTGTCGCCCGATGCTTTGTATCTCGGTCATTTCGGACGGGTAGATGATGTGCAGACTCATTTGAACGACTTGCAAAAAAGATTACATGCTTATGCGGACTGGATGAAACCTCATTTTGACGAAGGGACGGACATGAAAGAAATCACGCCCTTATTCACGGAAATGGTACAAGAAGAATTGCGTTCCTTTGGAATCACCTCTGAAGAAGATTTAGGCAGTTACCAAGCCGCCAATCCTTCATGGATGAGTGTTTCGGGCTTGATGAGATATTGGAAAAAACGAGCTGAGCGGGAATCATAAGTAACGGTTCAAAATTTTCTTCGTACCTTGCCAGCGAATTTTCACTAAATATTAAATCATTACGACAATGACTGCTAAAGAGTTTCTTGAAAACTTGCCATCCAAAGTAAGTCCTGAAGCAATTGAAGGACACAATACTTGTTTTCACTTCGACCTTCCGGGTGATGGTGGTGGCCAATACACTTTGAACATTGCTGACGGCAAAGTAGATGTTGCTGAAGGATTGAACGGCGATGCTAAATGTACCGTAAAGTCTGATGCGAATGTCCTTGTAGATATCGTTGAAGGTCGCCAAAATCCAATGATGGCGTTCATGATGGGTAAAATCAAAGTGGACAACCAAGGCGAAATGTTGAAATATGCTAAGATTCTTGGGTTGATGTAATCCGGTTGATTTGAATTTCAACAAATTGAAAACGGTCTTGGCGATTCCTCGCCAAGACCGTTTTTGTTTTCCCATAAGGGAAAATATCATTCTTCCCTAAACCAAACCCTACGGGTTTTTCGCCAATAATTGATTCAAAACATTGCCGATTCCTTGGGAGGGTCTGGGGGCGTTGATACTGATAATTTTTCCTTCTGCGTCAATTAGCATGAATCGGGGAATGCCGGAAATATTGTATTCTTTACAAATGCTGGAGCTCCACCCTCCCGGCGTAAATACTTGAACTCCTTGAAGGTCTTTTTCCTTGACGTATTTTTTCCACCTATTCTCGTCTCTATCCGTTGAGACACTGAGGAAAACCACATCTTTCCCGTGAAATTCCTTTTCTACTTTTGTAAGGAATGGGATTTCCCTTTTACAAGGACCACACCAAGTCGCCCAAACATCAACATATACTATTTTTCCTTTGAAGTCGCTGAGTTTGACTTCTTTTCCATCGACATCCCTGGCTGTAAAATCAGGAGCGGGTTTGCCTTCGCTGAGGTGGCCCCATTTCTTCCAGATTTCATTGATGGCGGCTAGGTAACGTTCATTTTCAACGCCATTCCTGACTTGTTCGAATTCAGGTTCGAGTCCACTCACTCCTCCCCTGAATGCATGTTCATATAAAACTCTGGTCTGCAAGTAATCCTGAGCCCATTTTTCCTTGTAAATATTGGGGATATTGACAAAAATGGATTTCACCAAATCAATCTTGGAACTCAAAGCGATTTTTTTGGTCTGTAATTCACGATCCAATAATCCGAACATGGTTTGGTTCAGGTAATCGCGGTAGGTTTTTGATGCCAATAAAGACTGGTCTTCCGCATCGTAAATTTCCATGGCTGTAGTGATGTCGTATCCATTCCAAACAGCGGCACCATCAGCTTTATTGAGGTATGCATACATACCGGGATATTTCATCATATCGAACCCATACCCTCCGTCGATATGCGCTTGTTCCAATTTGACAAATTCGGCCATTTCACCCTTGAAGGTTTTACCGTTTTTAAACTTTTCCAGATGTTCCGTAAGTCTTCCCTTTTTCTCATCTAACCAAGTAAAAAACTCTTGCTTTTCTTTTCTATAAATATGTTGTCCGGACATATATCGGGCATCAATTCGTTGCCTTTCCGCCAAATATTGGTTGGGCTTCTCACCATCTCCGGAGAACTTGGCTGTACCGGCCGGATTTTTCAAATCGAATTCGAACTTCATTTTGTCGCCAGGTTTGACAAATATTTGAAGTTGCCTACGATTCACCAAAATCATATAATATTGGGCATAGCGATGCTTCAACTCAGCACTGAAGGTTCCATCCTTCGTCAGTGCGACCTTTTGGTCGATATCTACACCGAATGGTAATCCATATTCACGAATCACCAGTTCTTTTACACCACCGGTATTTAAAATTTTGCCCTCTATGACGGACACTTTTTCTCTTTTATCAGAAGCAATGGCTCCCAATCCAATCAACATTGAAAAAAACAAGCAGTATATCGTCTTCATTCGTTTAGACTTATGGACATTGAAAATTGTGATTCTATATATTAGATGTTATCGCGAAAAATTGAGTATAGCCAAACCGTTATTTTGGAAATCCACTTCGTTATTCCCCTTAAACGTAGCTAAGGCTATGCTTTGCGGCGAATGCCTTGTTGATTCCCAAAATAACGATTCGCCTTTCATACAAAAAATTTCGTGATAACATCTATTTAACTTCATCAAACACAAAATCGACTCCCAATGCCCTGATTTTAAAATTCTTCTTGACTAAGTACCTGGCCAAAAGTAATCGAATAATGATTTTCATGGGTATTTTTGTTTTAGTCGAGGGAAGC
>JAHDCE010000345.1 GCA_020630045.1 Saprospiraceae bacterium
CTTCGAAACCCTTTCCATTTGGCAACACAAGCACCCCTTGCTACCGGACTCTATACAAAATCGCTTGTACATTAAAAAAATGGATGTAGACGCCCGTGTCGCCGCGGACGAATTACGTCGGAATTGGTACGCTTGCTCCTTGGATGATGTATTGACAAAAACGGCATTTCATAGAAAAAATGAAGGACTGGGCTTCATCTTCACCACCGTCAGGATGAACATCGGTCACATGCCGGATGATTTCACTTTGGAAGAGGCGATGGAGGATATTCGAATTTACAATATGGTGTATGATATATATCGGGATGATTTTTGATGTACCTTTGTCCATAGAATGATCACACAAAAATCCATACAGGAAATCATGGAGGCGACAAAGGTGGAAGATGTCGTCGGGGACTTCGTCAATTTGAAAAGACGGGGCGTCAATATGATTGGATTGTGTCCCTTCCACAATGAGAAAACGCCTTCATTTATCGTTTCTCCTTCTAAGAATATTTACAAATGTTTCGGTTGCGGAAAAGCCGGCGACGGTCTCCGCTTCGTGATGGAACACGAAAATTATTCTTATCCGGAAGGTCTCCGTTTCCTTGCGGAAAAATATGGTATCGAGATAGAAGAAACGGCCACTTCCCAAGAGGCGATGGAAGAACGGCAGCACCTCGATTCCTTATTCGTCCTGAATCAATATGCTTCGGACTGGTATGCCGACCAACTTTGGAAAACAGACTATGGCAAAAGTATCGGCCTAGGTTATTTTAAAGATCGTGGATTCCGGGAAGAAACCATCCGTAAATGGGGGTTGGGATACGCACCTGAGAAAAAGGATGCTTTCATCCTGTCCGCCGTTCATGATGGTTATTCCATTGATCGACTCAAAGATATGGGATTGGCGAACCAGTATGGTCGTGATTTCTTTAGGGGACGGGTGATGTTTCCGATTCGTAACCTTTCCGGAAAGGTGGTGGCTTTTGGTGGACGTATCCTAGCGAAAGATGCCAAAGCTGCTAAATATCTCAATTCACCGGATACCGAAATTTACAATAAAAGCCGTATCCTTTATGGAGCGCATTTTGCTAGGACGCCTATTCGCAAAGAAGGCAAATGTATCGTTGTCGAAGGATATACCGATGTGATTTCCCTACATCAATCGGGCATCGAAAACGTGGTCGCTCCTTGTGGTACTTCATTGACGCCCGACCAAGTACGAGTCATCAAAAGATATACGCCGAATGTGACTTTCTTATTCGATGGCGATGCCGCCGGAAAGAAAGCAGCCTTGCGCGGATTGGATATGGTGTTGGAGCTTGACATGAATGTAAAGGTCGTCATGTTGCCCGAAGGCGAAGACCCGGATTCATACTTGCAAAATGTAGGGGTACAGAAATTCAATGAGTTCATAGAGGAGCAGGGTAAGGATTTTATATTTTTCAAGACGGCGACCTTGATGGAGGAGGTCAGGCATGATCCTGTCCGGAAAACGGAGGTGATTCGTGATGTGATTTCTTCCATCGCTAAGATACCTGACCCCATAAAACGCTCCTTGTTCATCAAGGAATGTTCCGTATTGATGGATGTCGAGGAGCGATTGTTGACGAATGAAATCAACAAGGGCGTCGCCAAGAAAATCAAGGAGCAAAAGAAGAAACGAACGACCGAAGCATTACCCGACCCGGTAGGAGCGGAGGCTGAAGCCGAAGACTTAGCGGCTGCCATCACCGAAAAAGAAGCGGCTGCCAAATCCAAGGAGCTGACCGACGAATTCCAAGAAAAAGATATTCTTCGAATATTGGTGGAAGCGGGGGACAAAGTGATGGATGAGGAAAGTGGTATGACTGTGGCCGCATTCATATTGTCGGATATGGATGAGTTGTTACCCGAATTTGACAATCCGACTTATGCGGATTTAATCAAGGCATGTTTGAAGGAGTTCAATGCGGGACGGACACTCGGAAAAAACTTCTTTTTGCATCATTCCGATCCTAAGGTAAGCGACCTGGCTGTCAATCTAATTACTTCCCCGTTCGATTATTCTTACAATTGGGATGAGAAATTGCAGATGCCCCTGCAAACCCAAGAAAAACCGGAAGACAATTTTACCAAGGATACTTTACAGTCGGTATATCGTTTCAAATTGAGGAAAGTATTGAAATTGCTCAAGAAAAATCAATCGAGATTAAAGGATGCCCAAGCGGAAAATGACATGTCTAAAATGATGGGCTTGCTTAAAGTGCAAAAGAAATTGACGGACATGAAACAGGAGCTGGCGTCATTTTTCGGATCAGTCATATTGTGATAAGAATGCATGGGTGAATTGTCTTATGAAATACAAAATTAAATACCTTTTATTTTTCTTAATGATAAGTCTTACCGCTCAAGCACAATCCTATCTCGATGTGGTCGACGGTGTGCCTTATGGCATGTCTTCTATATTCGCATTTACGGACTGGCCGGAAGTATTGGAAAGAGAACTGCCCTTCGGTTGGTATAAGATTCCGAAATTGAATTTTAAAGAAGGTGTGGCTGCCGTCGGTGTAGATGTTTATATGATAAATTCAGAAAAGACATCCCCTAATCCCTCTCCCGAATGGGCGGAACAAGAATTCTTCCAATCCCCTTTTGAACGGCTACAAATAAAAATAGACGAAGAAGGATATCCTTATGAATGGACGAATGAAAGTTCATCTCATAAGGATTCGATCATATTGAAAAGAAAGGGAAATTACCTAGGGCGGCTATTCGCACATTTGAATTATCCGCCAACGACTTTAGATACGGTGATATTTAATAGTGATGGTTTGCCGATGGAGCAATTGTATTATTATGGAACAAAACTTAAAAATCGTTTTGTATATCAATATGACGAAAAGAATCGACTAAAGGAATTTACTTGTTATGACAGAAAGGAAGAGGTTGAGTATAGATCCTTATTCCAATATGAAAAATTGCCGGCAGGTATATTTGTTCAAGAAGAACGAATTGAGATTGAAGGAGAGAAGGGCGATAACTCCTTGCGGGAAATTGTCGAATATGATCGTCGATTCAGACGCGTAAGTGAATATTATAAGTCCGGTGAACCCGAATTTTCTGATGGTTTAAAAATGGAATATGAATATTTCCCGGAAGGGGATAAAATAGTCGTAAAACAATACGACGAAAACGAAAATTTATATACATACAAATACGAAATGACCTTTAATGAATTGGGGGTAATGACAGACCATAAAGGATATTGGCTAGGAGATGGTGGGCAGGATGATTGGCATTTGTTTATCAGGTACTTTACCCGAATTATAGAAGATGAAAAAGGCAATCCGGCCATTGTTTATTTGTTTCAATATTCGGATTTTGAACGGACAGGTAAAGTCCCTGAATATAATTTTGTAATGAAGTATGTATTGAGATATGAGTATCGGTAATTTTTTGGTTACGGCGATAAAAGGAGCCGCTCTGATTTTTTTAACTCCTTTTCTCAGTATGTTTTTAATGAAATTGTTGACCGGTCATTCCGGAGAATCTTGTTCGATGCTATTTGCTTTTTTGCCCCTTGTGACAATGGCATTCGGCGCTATGTTGACCGAAGGAGTCGGGATTGTTAAATTCATATTTTACTTGCTTACTTTTTTCTTATGGAGCAAAGAAAAGATGGCTTCAGTCGATCGAGACCTTGAAGGGTTGACTTGGAAATATGGAGTAGCCGCATTCATATTTACGATAGCGGTTTATCTATTGGTCGGCTTCTTTTTCGGACGACATTACAATGAAATCATCCGTCAATTAATCGTGTTTGGAGTCGTCGGATTTGCTTGGGGTTTATTCCAATACATATTCATTTATCAACGAGGTTTTTTCGCCTCGGATAATTGAAATGTCAGTTAGATCCGATAGACTGAAACACTCCTTCTGCTTTTTTCCCTTGTGGCGAATAGTCATTTGGGTGATCCTTGTACATATTGTCATAAGGGTACCATTTCCAAATAAAACCTCCATGCCAAAAGGGGAGGGGGCTCCACGTTTCATACAACGCTTGCAATGCATCCGCTTGTGCTTGCTCATTCGCCGGAAGGCGATTAATATTCGGTTCCAGTTCCCAAGTTTTTCCGGTGCAGCCGTCTACACTCATGTACCCGTACTCCGTAAACAAAATCGGTTTGTCAAAACGGGACTGTACCTCTTGGACTTGTCTGACAATCGGTTGCCAAGCCTTCTTCAGCGATTTGATGCCGGGTTGCTTGTCGTCACTCAAGGGGAAATAAGCATCGATACCGATATAATCGAGCTCGTCCCAAAAAGGAAGTTGGTTATACGAATCCCAATTGGCCGCATAAGTCAACTTCCCTTGGTATTCCTGTTTGACATCTTTGATCAGCGTTCTCCAAAACGATTCCCGCGTGGTTTCCATTCGTTTGAATTCGGTTCCGATACAGTATAAGTCCACTTTCGTGGAATGGGCGATTCGGGCAAAATGAAGGATGAATTCCCGATATCCCTTTTCCCATTCAGCTTGCTGTTCGGGAGTCGAATATTCTAAATCACCCGGCCAACTGCCCGGAATCCAGAGTTGTGGTTTGAGCATGATATGAAGACCGGCTGATTTGGCGAGTCGTATGCTTTCCAATACGCCCGCTTCACGTTCTCCCCACCATTGTCTGTCCATATTGAAGTACACTTCGGGGTTGCCCGTTCTGCAAAATCCATATGGAATGATGGCCACCCAATTTCCATTTGCTGCTTGGATGTCCTGAGTATAATCAAATGGAAACGGATCGGGGGGAGCTACCAAACTGACACCATGAGCAATAGGCTTATTTTCGGAAACGGTATTTTGCCGAACCGTATCACTTGATGTTCGGGTGACACAACCGAAGAAGAGTAGCGAAATAAATAGATAGAGGTATTTGTACATGAATGCCTTACAAATATGAAGGTCGTTTTGTTTTAAAAAAAGAACCCCGGACAAGGTGTCCGGGATTCAAAAAAAATGCTACGAGAAATCTTTATCGAAAAAAAATCCAATTTTTAACAGGCTCTTAGCTTTTTGCTACGATAAGTCTTTTGGTAATTACTCTGTTGTCTAATTTGATATTTAAAATATAAGTGCCGGATTTTAATTGGGATACCTCCCTAAAATTCAACTTGTATTTTATCGCACCCGTTTCCATTCGCCGTTGAAATACCGGTCTGCCCATCAGGTCATACATTGTGATTTCTACGTTTTCATATTCCTCATTTTCATTCTTCATCGGAATAATGATGGTAGTTGATTCTGTGGCCGGATTGGGTGCT
>JAHDCE010000346.1 GCA_020630045.1 Saprospiraceae bacterium
AAGCAAAAAGACCCGAAAAGCATATTCCCTAATTATTTATGGCCGGGTACTTAATTAGGCACCATAATTTCCTTGATGTCCTCCTTGATTTTATTCGCTAAATTTTCAGCGATGACTTCCGAGGTGCTTTCTGTATATACCCTAATGATAGGTTCTGTATTGGACTTGCGCAAATGAATCCATTCACCTGAGTCCAAGACGATTTTCAGGCCATCAATCGTATTCAGATTTTGATTCGCATATTTCCTTTTTAATTTTTCAAAAATACGATCTAAATCAATGTCCGGAGTAAGTTGGATTTTATTTTTTGAAATATGATATTTCGGATATGTGTTCTTCAAATGTGAGATGGGCATGTTCAATTCCGCCAAATGCGAAAGAATCAAGGCGATTCCTACTAGTGCATCGCGTCCATAGTGTAATTCAGGTAAAATCACACCACCGTTCCCTTCGCCTCCGATGACCGCGTTTACTTCCTTCATTTTAGTGACCACATTCACCTCTCCGACTGCTGCCGGATGGTATTCTCCGCCCATCTTTTCGGTAACGTCCCAAAGGGCCCTTGTTGAGGAGAGATTCGAAACTGTGTTTCCTTTCTTTTTCCTCAATACATAATCGGCTGCTGCGACCAATGTGTATTCTTCACCGAACATTTCTCCGTCTTCACATACAAGAGCCAGTCGATCGACATCCGGGTCAACTGAAATACCCAAATGAGCGTTCTGACTGTTCACCTCATCCGACAATTGTCTTAAATTTTCAGGAAGTGGCTCGGGATTATGTGCGAATTGACCGTTCGGTTCGCCATTTAAAAGAGTGACTTCACACCCGAGTCGTTCCAGCAATGGTGGAACTGAAATGGCACCAGTCGAATTGACAGCATCGACAACGATTCTGAATCCTTTTGCTTTAATGGCTTCGGTGTTGACCAAATCCAAGGAAAGGATCATGTCTATATGCCGGTCGATGTAATCTTCGATTGTGGTATAAGTGCCCAGTTGGTCTACAGAAGCGTATTCGATTTCACCGGTTTCAATTAACGAAAGCACATCTTGGCCATCTTGATGAGAGATGAACTCTCCTAAGTGATTGACGAACTTCAATGCATTCCACTCTTTGGGATTATGGCTGGCGGTGATAATGATACCGGCTCCTGCTTTCTCTACCGGAACGGCCACTTCAACAGTCGGTGTAGTGGAAAGTCCCAAATCGATGACGTCAATGCCCAAACCTCTTAATGTAGATGTGACCAATTGACTGACCATATCCCCTGAAATTCGTGCATCTCTACCAATGATGATTTTTTTATTGTCCGTTTTACGAATGACCCAAGTTCCGAAAGCGGCGGTACATTCAACGATATCTTGTGGTGTCAGGTTTTCTCCTTTGCTCCCCCCTATAGTTCCCCGAATACCGGAGATAGATTTTATGAGTGTCAAGTCTTTGTAATTTTGTGACTAATCTAGGAGATGCAAGGTACTACAATTTTACCAATGGATATTGGATGTACACACTAAAAATGGAGTATTGTAGAATCTATCCCGCTTTCCGCTTTCTCGAAATTTGTTTCAACTTTGATTGCGGTTTAGAAAAAGCTACAAACTTTTGGTCTTCTCTTTTAGAGGTCTTGAAAGTGATTTTCATTCCAAGCATACATGAAATTACAATACCATATCCTACGATATACATCCATGTTTGGTGAAGGAAGAGTCCGGCGGTTACCCAGAATAGCAAGAAATAAAAACGGTATATAAGAGTAACGAAGCTAGCTTTGAAGAATTCGATTTTCATGATTTTATTTTTTATGATAATTTTTTTTAAAAATGAGATACGATGGCGTTTGGACTGCTTTTCGTATAACCTTTCCATTTTGTTTGATGACTCAAAAATGGAATTATTGAGAAGGGATTTCATTGACGACAATCAATCCTTGAATTGATTGTCGTCAATCATCGAATTGCTTGTATCTTTGTAGAGGGTAAATGGAGCAACTCAGTCGAAAACATATCAACATTTTACTAATCGCACTAGTAGTGGGGTTAGGGCTCTTAATGCTGAAGTTCGGTGCTTGGTGGATTACCAACTCCAATGCCATACTTTCTGATGCCCTAGAAAGCATCATCAATATCGTAGCTGGAAGTTTTGCCCTGTATAGTGTTTCGGTCGCACTGTTGCCAAGCGATAAAAATCACCCCAATGGTCATGGTAAAATTGAATTCATCTCTGCCGGATTCGAGGGGGCTTTGATTCTATCCGCAGGGATTTTTATTATTGGAAAAGCCATCTGGGATTTTTTCATTATTCATGAAGTAGGCCGCTTGGATATTGGATTGGTCGTCACGGCAATTAGTGGGTTGATTAACTATATTTTGGGTTATATCTTGGTGAAAAGAGGCAAAGCGGTACATTCGATAACCGTTGAGGCCAGCGGGCATCATTTAAAAAGTGATGCTTATTCGTCAGTAGGGCTGTTGGTCGGTTTGGCAATTGTCTGGTTAACGGGAAATGGGGTTTTAGACAATATCGTAGCCATTATTTTTGGGGTGATTATCGTAGTCACCGGTATCCGATTGGTGAGGAGGAGCGTAGGAGGTATCATGGATGAAACCGACATGGAGTTAGTTGAAGTCATGGTCGCGGAGTTAGAAAATAAAAGGAAGGAAAACTGGATTGATGTCCACAATTTGAGGGTGATAAAGTATGGTGCGGATTTGCATGTGGATTGCCACCTGACCCTTCCTTGGTATTTTGATACGAGGAAGAGTCACGATGAAGTAAAAGAATTTGAAGGTGCCATTAAAAATATTACAGGCAATGCCACCGAGCTGTTTATACATGTTGACCCTTGTATCCCCGAAAGTTGTGCATTGTGTAGTAAAAAAGATTGTCCGGTCCGACAACAACATTTTCAAGGGAAAGTCGAGTGGACGGCTGATAATATCATGACAAATAAAAAACACCATTTAAAAGAATGAAAAAACAAACTGTATTTCTATTTCTTGTCGTACTGGGTTTGAGTAGTTGCTTGAACTCGAATCCCGAGCAAGATACTCGGATTGAGCCAGATGGAAATGTGTCCACGATTGAAAAAGCGGAAGAGGTTCGACCCGAAACAACTTCTGCCGGAGAAGATCCTCGGAGTGAAGCAAAAGAACTGCTTCCGAGCAACTTCATGGAAGTCATGGAAGGGTTGGAGATTAAAACGTATCAATTAAAAAAATATAGTGAAGAAGAAAACTTCGAAGAAGTTTTCTTAAATACGGCCATAGACCGAGTCAATCGATATCGCAAAAAAGATGAGCCCGAAATTTCTAAAATTGATACCAAAGACATCATCATGGTTCGCAAAGCTTTTGTAAAAAGTACCGAGGACATGGGCGGGAATTTATACCCGAGAGCGGATATAGAATCATGGGAGTTCAGGACTAAAGCGGCAGCTGATGTGATCATGAAGGCTGTCGAGGGATTAAGGGATGGTCCGGGACATACATGGGAGGACATTAGCAAATCTCCCATATCAGTTTTACAAGCTGATAATGAATTGGTTTTTATCACTCCCGGTGGATTTTATATGTTGGATAAGGTCGGGGAAATTAAAACATATATTAAAGACAATCTGCAATGAAAAAGAATGAGCCGACGCATTTAGCATACTTGGACAACCCGTTGAACCTTGAAGGGGAAAGTGTCGTGGTGGATTTTGGAGAAGATGAAAAAGGGAAATATCTTTTATTGGATAAAACTTGGTTTTATCCACAAGGAGGAGGACAACCTTCGGATACTGGTTGTATTGAAATAAGTGGTGGAAAAATTGATGTCTTTTTTGTACGGTTTGTCCAAGGAGAGGTTCGTCATTACCATGATGCTTCTATTGGAATAATATTAGGGGATTCTGCAATCTCATATATCAATAAGGAGTTGCGAGAATTACATTCTAAAATCCATACTGCCGGGCATTTGATGGACAATATGATCGCGAAAATGCCGGATGTACAAATGAAAGGTGTCAAAGGATTTCATTTTCCGGAAGGAGCCTATGTGGAGTTTATCGGCGTAAAGCCGGAAGACACTCCTAAATTTATCGAGCGATTAGAAAACGACCTGGCCTTGGCCATCCGAGAAAATCATTCCGTAAAGGAAGAGCTAGTGAACATCGAACAACTTAGGGGAATGGGAATTTACATCCCTCCGAATTTGCCGGAAGATAAACCGCTACGTGTCGTGACTATCGGAGATTTCGAACCCATTCCATGTGGCGGGACACATGTCCGATTTGTAGAGGAATTGGGGACGGTGAAAATCCGAAAAGTCAAAGCCAAAAAAGATCGCGTGAAGGTAAGTTACCAAGTGTCTTGAAAATGTACTTTTATGTTACAAAGCACCTTCGGCGGCCATTCGATAACCGATGTAGCAACCGGCGAGAAACCAACTGAACATCGAAGAAACAAATAGTCCCAAGAACAATATTAGGGTGCTTTTGCCAAAAGAGATTTGCCAATCTTCCTTAAATATTTTATGGTAACAAAACCAGAGATAAGGAAATTGGAAGGCCAATATGATGGTGGTTCCTATAGAAAAGTCATATAATAAAAAAGGAATGGATAAAATGGAGATGCCATTGACCACGCTACTGATATACATGGCAATCGCCAAATGCTCGGCAAAGTACCAGCCTTTGCTTTTGTATATCGCCCAAGCGAAAAAGGCGATACAGGGCACCATCGATAGGTATAGGAGATTGTAATATTTTTGGAATAAAATCCCAACTTCCTCAATGAACTCTTTAGGCACCGAATTTGCTGATTCACTATAATAAAAAGCAGCCTTCATGCCCTCGGTCATATCTACAAAAGATAATGTGATAAACGTCGCTATCGAAGTCGTCAAAATCAATAGCTTAATCGGATCCATAAATCGCTTACGATCACCGAATAGGTAATTCTCGGCAGCTCGACCTGGGTAGAAGGCGAATTCTTTCAATGTGAAAAAAATCCCTTTTTCAAGATTCAAAACGGATTTAACCGAATCGAGTAAATGGCTATATGTAATGCGCGGTGGCTTTTGAACTTCCAAGTATCGTAGTTTTGGGTTCAATATAGGCGAATTTGGTCCTTCCGGACAAATAAGAATCTACTAAACCAAGGAGGAATTAGATTTATCCTTAGATTCATTTGCAGTTCATCCTATGGAAAACTATTTTTGTGCGGAATTTATTAAAGTCTAAAAATATAGATATGGCTGCTGAAGCTAAAGCTACTAAATCAAATAAAGCCAT
>JAHDCE010000347.1 GCA_020630045.1 Saprospiraceae bacterium
ACGGGTGAATCTTCAAATGCAAAAATCCACCCCAACCCCACAAAAGGCCAGCTCCACCTATCAACGGAAATACAAGGAGGAGTCAGCGTTCAGGTATTCGATATACTCGGGCGTTCGGTGATGGGAACGAAACTAGGGGCGGATGACATTAGGAAACTGGATATTTCACATTTGAATCAAGGGCAATATTTCGTCACCCTTCAATTCGATGATGGAACTTTTGAATCCCATAAAATCTTTAAGCGGGATTAGGAAGGATGTTTTCAGCTAAAAGTGAATGGCCGGAAAACGATGTTTTCCGGCCATTTTTTAGTGAATTCCACTTGTTATCAAAAAGTAGAGGTCAATCCGAACTTCACACCAGAGAAGGCCGGTTCGAATCGACAAATACCTCCGGAGCAGACGATACCTTCCACTTGCTTGACATAAGCTAGGGAAAAGCGATGTGCCTTATGACTATATACAACCGAAACGGTAGGATACCATCCAATATCATCCGAGTTTTTCGGAACGATATTAATCATATGCGAAGTCGTGAAAATCCAATTTGGGGCGAAAGTCATTTCTGCTAATCCGAATATCCACTGACCGAAATCTTCTTCTGTGTACATGTATTGAGCCTCAGCTCTAATAGATGTTTTTTTATTGAATTTATACAAAAAGTCTACATAAGGAATATAAGTATGTACGAGTGGAGCAGCCGGTTTTTGTTCATATATTTCTTGGTTGTATTGTTGGAATTGGAATCCGGCCACCAAGGAATATTTCCTAGGTTTTCGGTATCGGACATTCAGGTGGGACTCGCGATATAACAAGTCTCCATCCAAGTCTGTAATGTTGGAAAAATTCAATCCGAAATTGAGTGTTCGCTTCGGCGAATAGGTCAAATCCGCTTGGAATGCCATCTCTCCGAACTCCTGAGTGGCGGCATTGTATCGAGCCGTCAAACGATAAGTATTCACTCGCGTCATCGGTGGTAAAAATCCAACAACCCCAATTAGTCCCGTTTCTAAAGGAGAAACGCGGAAAGAAAAGTTTTGCGTCCGTTTGGCCTCTAGTGTCACACCGAATCCTTTTTGGGAATACCCTAGGGAAGTATAGATGACATACCCGTCCCGATTGACCAATGAATCCAGCAATACAGGACGGACGGCCTCCTTGGTTTTATAGGCTCCTTCTACATACCAAGAAAAGTTTTTGTACGTCAGCGTGTTGTATAGAGTCGCCGAGTATACATTATATTTCGGAACAAAAGCCTGCAAAGAATCATAGGTATTGATATTGGCGACAATCAACCCCATTGTATTGTCATCCAAGGTTCGATTGACCACGCCGAATCCAGGAGCGAAAGACAGTGTACCTTCTTCATCACCCCAGTATCCATCCAAGGCCAAGCCTTTGATGGTAGGTTGGTAGGCACGAGAAACGATATCCTCCTTATTGGAGGAGAATGGCCTTCTTTGCCTTCCGGCAAAACCTTTAATAGACAAGGATGAATTGTCTTTATCAATCAAATCATATTGAGCGCGAAGTCCGATTAAGGCATTATCGATAAACAAGGGACGTTCTTCATAAGCTCGATAAACGATACCGCTTCCGATTTGGTCGTAAATGTGCCCTACGGTAATGTCCAATCTATCCGTTTTTTTACGGATTTGCCAAAATCCGATTCCTTGTGCGGAATAAGAACCGGCCGGATTTTCCAAATTGGAATTGAGAAAAGCATCGAATCGCAATCCGAAGTCAAAACCCTTGACACTATAATTCAAATTGAGCCAAGCTTCGCCACCACTCAACTGGTCATCATATTGACGGGTATTGGATGCACCTATGGAAGTATCTCTCAAAAACCAATTGACATTGGATTCCAAACTACCGGAAAAACTACCTTCGTCTTGAGCGTTGGATTCTAGGAATAGAGTACAACAGAATAGGGTGAATAATACAAATTTGAATTGTCGCATACCGTCCGATTTTTCGTTTTCCCCCGTTTTTTCCCAAGGAGGCCGGACAATATTAATCAAAAGAAATTGTTATTCGAAATCCATTGATACTCGAAATGAAATGATTAGTACTTTTTGTTATCCCTTCTCCATATCCGAGATTTGGGTCTGAACAAAATCAATAATCTCCCGAGTTAAATCATCATAGTTTTTTCTAGAAGGGACATGTCCCGAATCTTTAGGATCGAGACATATGGGTTTTGGGCACTCATGCTATTATGCTTGTTTGAAAATACCCAACATGGCCATGACATGACTTTGCCCTTCAAAGCACGGAAGAATAAAATAGCATCACCATAATTTTTAATACCATTTTATGCCAAATGTATCTTAAAACTCAATAATAAACCCGATACTAGGCGTAGTAATATTGTCTTCATTTCGCAATAAAATCGGCTGTGCATTCGACCCATCCAGTAATAGAGGCTGCCCATCGGTGGTATCCCAATCCGAACCATCTTCCAAGCGTTTGAAGGTATAAGAAGGGGCGGACTCATTCGGCAGAGCAAATGCCAGCGCATTGACCACATCCAAGTAAATATCTAGAGTCCATTTTTTGAAATTGAATTTTTTATCAACTCTAAAATCCAATTGATTGAAAGCAGGCAAACGCTCCCCGTTCAGTCTGGAATAATCCAAAACTCCCCTGCCGGAAACAGCATATGCCGCTCTGGAAGCATCCATGTCGAATGGTGTATAAGGAGCTCCTGCCGCAAAGCGATATTTTGCTCCTAGTTCCCATCCTTTATTTAATTTGTATCCCACACTCAAAGACATCAAATGTCGATAATCCCAAGCCGACGGAACGTACTCTCCATTGAAACCGGTATACTCGCTACGATACCAAGTGTATGAAAAAACACCGAAAAAGTTTTTGGATAACTTTTGTTGCAAGAACATTTCAATTCCATAAGCCCTTCCCTCCCCTTCGCTTGAAACGGACTCATTGCCGATGGCTCCGAAGTCACTTCCTTGGTTGGCGATGGAAATTCCGTCCTTATCGGAAATGGGATAATTGTCGTACTTTTTGTAAAATGCCTCCGCCGTAATACGGGTTTTTGGGGCGGGTATGAACTCTGCTCCGACGACCGTATGTATCGATCTGATATAATCATTATCCTTGTTGACCAATACATCATTCTCATCCCTGAATCCAAGGACGGTATATATCGGAATCTTGTAATAAGTCCCGGCGGAAGCACTGACTTTCCACTTATCATTCACTTCATATGCGGTCCCTAATCTAAACGACCAAGCCTTCAGGGGATTCATTCCCGTATCTGTAAATGTGTTCATGTCCATACGCGTACCCAAGGAAACATTTAGCCGATCATTTACAAACCTTCTGGATACTTGTCCGAACAAACCGAATTTGGCAAAATTGATATCGGTATTGAATTGAATGGTATCAAATGCGAATGAAGAGTCGAAGTAATCATTGTTGTATTTTACATATTGTGCGGTAGCACCATAACTGTACTTCCATCCATTTTTATACTTATTGACATCTACCCGCAATTTGTTTTCAATTTCTTGGGAACGGCTTTCCAGTGTCCTGAAATCTTCGTTGCCATCATTACCATCCGCAAATTTATCCAGCTCATTATTGAACATGTTTCGGCTCAAGGCGATATTGAGATATCCGTCTTCTATCAGGTGTCTGACATTTACGCCGGTTGTGTAAGACCATTGGTTGATGAGCGGATTGGACCGAATGATATACTCGCTTTCAGGCGTGCTGTTTTCAGGTGTGGCAAAGGAAAAATCATCAATGCTCCCCAAGCCGATAAAGCTGACTGTAGTTTTGGCAGTAGGCTTGTAATTGATTTTATATTGGAAGTCCCAATAATTGGGTCGAATCGGCAAGTCAATTAATTCAAATAGAAATTGTAGGTATGACCTCCTAGCGGAAACCAAATAGGTGACCTTGTCTTTTACCGGCCCTTCCAATGTTACCGCCAACTCAGTCGAACTCAACCTGACATTTCCTTGAAACTGGTTCGGATTTCCGGTTCTTTGATCGAATTGAAGTACGCTGGATAATGCATTATCATATCTGGCGTGCATACTACTCGTGCTGAGCGTCACTCCTTCGATAAATGAAACATTGAGCATACCCTGTGGACCACCGGCACTTCCTTGGGTTGAGAAGTGATTGATATTCGGCACCTCTATTCCATCTAGGAAATAAACATTTTCGTTCGGTGCGCCACCTCTAATGATGATATCATTCCTAAATGCACCGACGCCGATGTTACTGGCTACGCCCGGTAGCGTATTCACGACCTTAGATATATCAAAATTACCACCCGGATTCGCTTTGATTTCTTCCGTACTCACCCTTTGAATCGAGTTGGGTGTTTCGCCGGTGGTGATGGAAATGGATCGGTTCGCCACAACTTCCGCCCCTTCGATTTCAATGGCTTCCTCTTCCATATCAAAGTTGATGATATTGTCGTTTCCGGAATTAATGACAATATTATACAACGTCAAATCCCGATATCCGACATAGGACGCGGTGATGTTGTAACTCCCTACCGGAATTTCTTCTAATCGAAATGAGCCGTCGATATCTGCGGTAGTTCCTAGTTCCGTACCTTCTACGAATATAGAAGCCCCTATCAAAGCTTCCTTGGTGTTTTTATCGGTAATATAACCGGCTATCGCTCCTAAGTTTTGCCCGAATAACACTCCTCCTACTAAATAGAAAATTATAAAAACGGTGATTTGTTTCATCTCAGTGGTTTTGTTCCGGCAAAGGAACAGACCAAGCTGAAACTTGTTGCGAAATCCCCAAATTTTGAAGTATGGAAAAAAAAATAAAAAAAATCATTCCGAACCGGGTAACAAATAACATGTATTGAGAACATATGAGTAATTAAACATCCAAATGAATCCCTTAGAGTAAGTCTTCCGGCCGGTTTTCACCTGAATCACCCATCTATATTATGGCCGGCGGACTTCTCTAATATTTTAGAACTTATTTGGGTGTTTACATAGCATCTTCTATGTCCACTTTCACTATATTTGAAGATAAAACAATCACTTATGACAAATCGCAACCAAAACGGAAGCTCCCCTTTCCTGGTTATTCCCTTATTTATAATGTTGTTTTTATTGATGGCGGCTTCGCCACAAATCGTGGCCCAATGCGACCCGGGACTTCCCCTGGGAGAGCAATTCATCATTAATGGCACTTTTGAAAATGGTTTCGACGGCACATTCTCCAGTGACCTGTCGATGACCAACACCTGCCAACAGGGTTCGT
>JAHDCE010000348.1 GCA_020630045.1 Saprospiraceae bacterium
TTGTGGATATAATTGATATGGGATTTGTTTTCTTTGGGGTGAATTTGAAAGGAGCGCTTGAATACACAGTGTATTAAATTTTTGCCTAATTAATAATTGAACATGAGACCATCTTTGCCGAAGGGCGTCCGGGATTTTTTACCCGAACAAGTCGCTAAGCGAAATTTTATATTTGATACCATCCGTTCGGTTTTCATAAAATACGGATTCAGGCCGATAGAGACGCCTGTGATGGAAAAACTTTCCACCCTTACGGGAAAATATGGAGAGGAGGGCGATCGCTTACTATTCAAGGTTTTGAATAACGGGGATTATTTGAAAAAGGCCGACCCGTCGGCTCTTGAAGCCAAAGATTCTACCAAGTTGATCCCGTCAATTAGTAAGAGGGGTTTGCGTTATGATTTGACGGTTCCTTTTGCCAGGTTCGTTGTCCAACACCAAAACGAAATCGCTTTTCCGTTCAAGCGTTACCAAATTCAACCGGTTTGGCGGGCGGACTCGCCGCAAAAAGGCCGTTATCAAGAATTTTATCAATGTGATGTGGATGTTGTCGGTTCGGATTCCTTGATGTACGAAGCTGAATTGGTACGTATCTACGATGAGGTATTTGCCGCTTTGAATGTCCCGGTAAAAATTAAGGTGAGCAATCGAAAGGTGCTAGCCGGTATGGCTGAAGCCGCCGGCATTTCCGATCAGTTCATGGAGATGACGATGGCGATTGACAAATTGGATAAGATAGGGGAGCAGGGGGTCAGGAACGAAATGGGCAATAGGGGAATAGACGCTATTGCCATTGACAAGGTGATGACGATATTAGAGGTGAAGGGGCTAGAAGAACTAGAGCCATATTTTAAGGATTCTGAAATCGGTTTGAAAGGAATTGAGGAATTAAGGACATTCCACCAGTATTTTGATTTGGAGGAAGCCAAAAATGAAGTTTCGTTTGATATCACATTGGCTCGCGGATTGAACTATTATACAGGATGTATTTTTGAAGTCGCCGCCAAGGGAGTCGAGATCGGGAGTATCGGAGGCGGAGGAAGATATGATGATTTGACGGGCGTGTTCGGGATGAAAGGTGTTTCGGGGGTCGGTGTTTCTTTTGGTGCAGAGCGAATTTATGACGTGATGCAGGAATTGGATTTGTTTCCCAAGAAAGACCGTTCGGCCTTGGAGATTTTGTTGATCGCTTTTGATGCCCCAACTCACTTAAAGGCATTTGAATGGGTTGGTGCTTTGCGCAAGGCGGGTATCAGGGCGGATTTGTATCCGACCCCGGCAAAATTGAAGAAGCAAATGAAGTATGCGGATGCGTCAAAAGTGCCCTTTGTGGGACTTTTGGGGGGACAAGAATTAGAAAATTCTACGATTTCATTAAAAAATATGGAGACGGGGGCGCAGCAGAATATCAATTTGGAGGATTTGATAAATAAATTCAGGCCTTGATATTTCCAGACAAAATGTGCAAAAGTTTCTTTGGTTTTTAGAAGCTGAAAAAGAAGAGCCGCCGGACTTTCCCGGCGGCTCAATCAGCAAATCAGAACTAATAACCAAAGTCTTTATGTATATAAATTACAATTCATAATTAGGTTGAAGTTGTGCCTTTTCTTTATAGAAATCATTAATGATTTCAACAACTTCTTGAGGTGTATCCACAATGGGCATTAAGTCTAAATCATCAGGACTTACATTGTTCTCTTTTTCAAACATAATATTTTTTATCCATTCCTTCAAGCCTTTCCAGAAATCTTTTCCTAATAAAATAACAGGAACAGGTGTGATTTTGTTGGTTTGGATCAAAGTTAACACCTCAAATAGCTCATCCATGGTTCCGAATCCACCCGGCAAAACAACGAATGCCTGAGCATATTTGACGAACATGACCTTGCGAATAAAGAAGTAATTGTAATTTAATACTTTGTCGCGGTCGATGTACGGATTGTTGTGTTGCTCGAATGGCAAGTCGATATTCAATCCTACAGAAGTGGCGTTGTTCAGGTAAGCTCCCTTGTTACCGGCCTCCATGACTCCTGGGCCTCCTCCCGTAATGATTCCGTATCCTTCGTCGGTCAAAGCTTTGGCGACGTCAACTGCCAATTGGTAAGTAGGATGGTCCGGTTTTGTCCTAGCGGAACCGAAAATGGAAACACAAGGGCCGATTTTATTCATACGCTCGAATCCGTCAACGAATTCCGAAACCACCTTGAACATAGTCCAAGAGTTTTCACCTTTGAGCGATTGCCACTTTTTCTGTTGCCATTTATTATTATTCTCTTTGTCTGTCATTGTATTCAATTTTAATCAAAAAAGCCTGCAAAATTACCCAAATAGAATGAATTAGGCAAACTGTGGAAATAAGAGGTAAAAATCATGCCTTCCGGACACATTTATTAACAAAAAAATACCAAAGGTATTGTGCCTTTAAAGAATCCGATGCCCAAAAGAGCAAGGCGGAGTGTTGCAAAGCCTTCACTCCAAGTATATCCCGAAGAACAAGTTCACTATTTACAGTCAGGAGCAACTCCAAGTACATAGTTTTTCACCATATCGATTTCCTTGGCGAATTCCGAACCGTCAAAGCCTTCGATGCTCCCGTTTTGGAGAAGTTGAGCATATTGTCTCGTCAAAGGAACAGAGACAGGAACATATGACCAATGCCATTTTTCTTCATTATATCCATTGGGTCGATTACTGTCTTTGGCAGTATATGGTTGTCTGAATCCGAACCTGGGCGCATTGTCCTTGAGCCAGAGATAAACGTTTTTACCATATCCCGATTCAAAGTAAGAGTTTTGAAGTTTGTTGAGATCGATATCCGTTCCCCAATGGTGACGAGAGGTTCCTGGCATAGAACTGTATTCCAATATTTTTTTCGCGCGATCCGATCCCCAAGGAAAAGTCTTCGCCAGATTTTTACCATCCACCTTACGCGAACCATTCCATTTTCCTTCCCAGATGTTTTTTTGATGGGAAAAAGGGCGTGTAGCCGATATGATTCTCAAATCTATTCCATCATTTTTTGCTGCGGTAAACATCTCCTTAAAAGCTTCATAAGCATCCTTTCGAAGATACATGCCACGACCTGAAGTATGTGTGGTGTTCATCACCACAAAATCGGGATGGGTACTCGGATTGAATTTTCCCATCAAATAGGACTGGTCCTTGGTGAGTTCCTTCATTTTCGGAGGGGTTTTGTCCTTGGTTTTCGTTGTTCTCGAATTCGGTTTTACCGCAACAGAAAGGTTTCCATTCGATTCGGAAACTTCTACGCTCACTTTTTCTCCATTGGCGATTTCCTTCGTAACGGTACTAGGACTTTCTTGGGGTTCCTTGTCCCCGGTCGTTTTTTCAACAGTTATTTTGGGTGGAGGCGGCTAAACAGGTTCGACTTGATTATCGTCGTCGTTTTGAACCGGAGGCTTGGTTTCCAATTCGGGTAATTCATTATTTGGGAACGGGTTTTTTATTTGGTCGCAGCCAAATATACCGACAAAAATGACGGCAAGTATGATATAGATATTTCTAGACATGATTTTTTATCCAAAGGTAATATTATACTCGGAATGACGTGATTTGTCATGTGTTATTATTCATTGACACAGGGCCAGACCCATTCCGAAACAGGATGTCTTTTTAGAGGTTTGATATACGCATAATGCCACCATTCGGTGGTGATATGTTTGAATCCGTTGTCTGTCATAATGCCTTTTAAAAGATCCCTGTTGGCCTGTACGGTATCATTTTCATGTTTGTATATATGGTACGCTTCGCGTCCAAAAAAATCAAAATCGGTTCCCATGTCCAATTCATTCCCTTCTTGATCCAAAATGGTCAAATCCACAGCCAATCCTCGCCCATGCATAGAACCCTTGCTTGGCGGAGTGACATACCTAGGGTCGGGGACCTTGTCCCAAAGTCGCTGTTGATAAGGACGAGGCCGATAACAATCGAACATTTTCAGGCCACCATATCCCATTTCCTTCAATTGTCGATGGACTTCGACTACGGCTTTTGCGGCTTCCGGTCGCATAAAGCATCGTCCGCAATCATACATCGTATCTCCTACAAAATTATTGGCCGTCGCATACCTCAAATCATTCGGAATGGAAGGATCCAGGTATCCGACCTCTAGCCATTCTAATGTATCATAATCAATGACATATTGCGGAGCAACTTCTTCAGGGGGAGAAGGGATGGTGTCTTCTACCTGTTCCGGAATTTCGACATTCGTGTTTTCCTTTGGCTGACAAGCCCAAATCGAAGTCAAAGCCATTAAAATGAATATGAACTTTTTCATATTGAATTGATTCTATGTGTTCTGTTATGACGGTTTTTGGAATGATCCGTAAATATAAGGGATTGATGTGTATTCGGAGTATCGAATGCTTGGGTTGTTTTGTGGGGGAGGTGTAATAGAAAAGCCGGCGGGGATTCTCGCCGGCTTTTTTGTTTGAATTTATTATATTTGGGGTGACAACTTTTGAAACGATGACCTATATATAGATGACCCTAAAGAAGAACTTTACATCACAATTGAGACATTTCTTATATATTGGTTATTCGTTTGGTGGGATAAATCCCATATTGTGTTGGTTCATACGTTGTAGCTAATGTTCAATATAAAAGTGCTTGGAATTAGAATGATTTAAATTATGAATCAAAGAAACTTTAGAGATATCTTTAGGTCTATTAGAAGGACTAAAAAAAGTGGTAAAATAGACTTTAAATCAAAATTTAATTTACCCTTAGAAGAGAAAGAAAAATACTTGAATATACTTGACCATGAACTTTTAATTACATATTGTGAAGTAGCTAATGGCTTTAATCTTAATTGGTTCTCTACCACTGATTCAAATATAGGTGGAAATATGCATTTTATGGAACTGAAGGATGTTCTGGCAAATCAAAAAGGTATATTATATGATGAAAACGATTTATTGCAAAATGATTTACTTGAATATTATAAGCCCTTTGATTTAATTTCAGAAACATTCAGTTGTGGTTTTTTGATTACTCCAGATTTTGTTAGCCAATCAATTTATTATCATGAAAGACCTGAACCAGAGTTATTTGATTTAGATATTGATTTTTTAGGTTATATGGAAATGGCTTATGAAGCTAAAATTTATAACTATTGGCCTAAAGTTTTGTTAGATATAAAAAATGATTACGAAAGTCCTGAATCGAAGTCCTTTAAAGAAAATATGCCAAAGATATTTGAAGAGTTTAATTGGGATAAATTTGTAGAAAAATATGAATC
>JAHDCE010000349.1 GCA_020630045.1 Saprospiraceae bacterium
CCCCAACTTACGGAAAGCAGAAATATAATTGTCACCCACTTCCACGGGAATACTTGAAGCTGTAGGAACAACAACGATTTTCGCAGCAGTTCCACCAGCTTCCTTAACCACGTGGCTCAATATCCCCTCTTGTACAAAATCCAACGTATGAATTTCGTCTTGTCCAGTTCCTTTGTCTTCGTTCCCCCCGATTGGAATCAATGTACCCTTCAATCTCATTTTTAGAATTTTTATATATGCGCAAAATTAATTCTTTCCTTGTTCTATTCTTAGAAGTTGTTTAAAAATTGCTGATTGGTCGAAAAAATGAGATTTTCTTAGGTAGTAAGGCACAAAAAACGGAGTTATGCCATAGCATAATGAGTATTTTTGGAACGCAGCTACCTGAGATAAGATATTTTTGCAGGCAATTGAGTAGTTTTTAAACAACTTCTTAGCTATTCTTGATTATATTGGCAAGTATTCTAAAAAACTGACGGAATAAAGTATTCATCAATCAAAACAAAACAAAATGAGAATCCGGGAAATCAGGGCGATGCGAGGCCCCAACTACTGGTCCATCAGGAGACACAAGCTCATCGTAATGACTTTGGACCTTGAAGAATTAGAAGAATACCCAACGAACAAAATCGAAGGTTTCTTTGACCGAATGAAAACCATGATGCCAGGATTGTACGAGCATAGATGCTCAGTGGGTACGCCGGGCGGATTCTACGAAAGAGTACAAGAAGGAACCTGGATGGGCCATGTCATCGAACACATCGCCCTAGAAATCCAAACCATGGCCGGTATGGATACCGGTTTCGGACGTACCAGAGGATATGGAGAAGATGGAGTTTACCATGTCGTCTTTTCCTACATTGAAGAAGAGGTAGGACGGTATGCCGCAAAAGCTTCCGTCCGAATCGCCCAAGCCCTAGTAGACGGTGAAGATTATGATTTGGAAAAAGACATCCAAGAAATGAGGGAAATCCGCGAAAGGGAGCGACTCGGCCCTAGTACGGGCTCTATTATCGCGGAAGCACAAAGCCGCAATATCCCTTGGATCAGACTTAATAAATATTCCCTTTGTCAACTTGGTTATGGTGCTAACCAAAAACGAATCCAAGCAACCGTCACCAGTGACACCAGTAGTATCGGTGTGGAAATCGCCTGCGATAAAGAAGATACCAAACACCTCCTCGAACAAGCAGAAGTTCCTGTTCCTAAAGGTGAAATCGTCAGGACGGAAAGAGGGCTGCGTGACGCCATAGATTATATCGGATATCCCATAGTGGTCAAGCCCATTAGTGGCAACCACGGACGGGGTATCACCATCAACGTTGATAATTGGGACGACGCTTGTGAAGCCTTGGCTGCCGCCAAAAAGATATCCAGATCCGTCATTATTGAAAGATACATTACGGGAGATGATTACCGTTTATTGGTCATCAACTATAAGTTAGTGGCTGCCGCCAAAAGAACTCCTGCCCATGTGGTCGGTGATGGTAAATCCACTATCCAAGAATTGATTGATGAAGTCAACAAAGATCCAAGAAGGGGTTATGGACATGAAAAAGTCCTGACCCGTATTAAAGTGGACGACATGACCAAAAACATCCTCAAAGCAGAAGGACTTTCGCTAGATGATGTACTTGAAAACGGGCAAATGCTCAAGTTAAAAGAAACCGCCAATCTTAGTACGGGAGGAACGGCGACCGATGTTACCGATATCGTCCACCCGGACAATGTTTTTATGGCGGAACGCATCGCCCGTGTTATCGGATTGGACATTTGTGGTATCGACATCATGACCTCCGACATTAGCATTCCACTTGAAAAAACAGGAGGTGCGATACTTGAAGTTAACGCCGGCCCCGGTTTCAGAATGCACCTCGCACCGACAGAAGGCCTTCCTAGAAATGTAGCCGCACATGTCGTGGATATGCTTTATCCACCCGGCTCTACTTCTAGAATTCCGATTGTAGCCGTTACCGGAACAAATGGTAAAACCACCACTACCCGACTCATCGCTCACATGGTCAAGATGCAAGGATTCAAAGTCGGATATACTACATCGGATGGCGTATACATACAAAATCAACTCGCCATGACTGGCGATTGTACCGGCCCTGTCAGTACTGAATTCGTCCTTAAAGATCCAACCGTCAATTTTGCAGTCCTAGAAACTGCTCGTGGCGGATTATTACGTGCAGGACTCGGATTCAAAAACTGTGATGTTGGTATCGTCACCAATGTAGCGCCCGACCATCTCGGATTGAAAGGTATCAATACCATCGAACAATTGGCTCGACTCAAAGGAGTGATTCCCGAAGTTGTTTTGCCAGACGGATATGCCATCTTGAATGCCGATGACGACCTGGTATTCGGAATGCGGGAAAACGTAAAAGCCAATATCGCGTTGTTCTCTATGGATGAAGAAAATCCGCGTATCAAAAAACACATGAAATCCGGTGGATTATCCGCTATTTATGAAAATGGATTCATCACCATTTGTCGTGGTGAATGGAAATTACGGGTCGCCAAAGCGGTCAATATTCCTTTGACTTATGGAGGAAAGGCCACGTTCATGATTCAAAATATCCTTCCGGCGGTATTGACCGGATATGTGAGAGGTTTCCAATTGGAAGACATCAAGTTGGCATTGACGACCTTCATTCCATCTCCATCGCAAACACCGGGACGATTGAACCTTTTCCACTTCAACAAATTCAAGGTCTTAGTGGATTATGCCCACAATGCTGCGGGCATGCGTGCCCTTCAAAAGTTCGTTGAAAACATGGACTCCAAAAAGACGGTGGGAATCATCGCCGGCATCGGAGACAGAAGGGACGAAGACAATCGTGAAATGGGAGCCATCGCCGCGGATTCTTATGATGAAATTATTATTCGACAGGATAAAAATTTACGTGGAAGATCAGCGGATGAACTTATCGGACTCCTTAAAGAAGGAATTCTTAGTCGTGACCCCAACAAAACCATAACCGTTATCCCTGATGAAATGGAAGCTATCGAGTACGGTATTAAAAACATGGAAGAAGGAGGTCTTCTCGTCATGTGTAGCGACGTGGTGCCGGATGCGCTTTCTACCGTTATGAAATACAAAGAAGAAGAAGCGAAAAGCTTCGCTTAATTGATTTTAACTTCCCGATATTACCGGGAACTACTTTTTGACGCTTGGCAGGCCTTACGGCCTGCCATTTTTATTTCAATTCGAATTGGATTTCAATATTGCTTATATTGAGTCTTTAAAAAATCCGTCACACATGAAACAATTTTTATTCTATTTATTCCTATTCTTAGGAATTCAAAATGCCGTATGGGGGCAAACCCGTATGACAGAAGAAGAACTAAAAAAAACAGGAAACCCGGAATCCGTCATCGATGCTTATCTCAATAATAAAACCACTCACCATGAAGTATTGATCCGTACTAATCCGATAGCTAAATACGAATCAATTGTTGTATATGCAGTTTCCTTTACAGAAAACAATAGAAAGTTATTTAACCTGAATTTCAGGGACCCACACAAAACCACTCGGAAATTATTAAAAAAAATAAAACCTCCTTTTATTCCAATTGGAACCGACTGGGACAAGGTTAATAATTTCGTTAGAAACGAAACCATTTACCGTACCTTATTCATACATGAAGATGATAAACCCCTATGGGATGGATTGAATGCCCGCCGCACATTCCATAATTTAAAATCAGAAGGAAAGTCAATGATAGAAATTGATTCTATTCTGAGTAGCACACTCAGTGAAGAAACATTGTATTATTGTTATTCAGAAGAATTTGCAGGACAACACTTCGATGCATTAAAGGAATTGGTCGCTCTTTATCCCGGTTCCAAACTAAGCCGAGAACTTGCCACCTATCATGAAAAAAAATTAATCGAGGAAAAATCAAAATATGACGACCACTACGATTGTCATCCATTTTCTATCGAGGAATACTTAGAAATATTCCCCAACCAAAAGGAACGGTTTATCCAATACATGAGGAACTTTCTTTATCATAAAGAAAAGATGCATTTTTATTATCCAAAACAAGAAAAATTTGCAAAATACTTAATCCAACACACGGAAGACGCTGAAGTAGAGTTAGCATATCTGCAAGATGCCACTAGGAGAAAAAGAATGGGTATTATTCATTTCATATACGAAAACGCCAAACATATTAAGAAAGAAAAAATAGAAGAATACGCCTATGCTTCCATGATATCTCCTTACAATTTTGAGAATCACGACAAACTAAAACAATTGCATTTGTATTTACTTTTATTCAAAAATGGAAAACACAGGAAGGAAGCGCAACAAGCCCATAAAAAATTAAAAGAATATTTACTCAGCGATCAAGAAAAACACAAAGACCGGCTCGAAGACATATATGAAGATATTTTTGTATTCACAAAAAACAAATGCGACAAGCATGACTACCTGTATCCATCCCAAGGAGACATTTTCTACCTTTCCGTTCAAGATTCCGAATTTGAACATATCGTACCGGTCACCCGTACTGAAGAAGGAAAAGATGATGTATATATTTCAAAAGGGCTTTTTTCCAATAGCTCTCCGAAAACTTATGACCGCCTATCTAAACTTAAAAAAGATGTAAGGGATGAATTTCTAAAATACTATTATGGTTTCGACCCGCCTGAAAAAGAAGACGAATAAAGCCTATTTCATACTCCACCTCACCCCTACCATAAATTGATGTCGCATCGATTTTACATCTAAGAACAATTCTTTAAATTCTTCGCCCAGTCCCAAGTAATATGAATAGTGGGGAAAAACCTCCCATTGCTCAGATATCGGAACCGGAAATCCAATTTTTCCGACAATACCGAAATTGAACAACTCACTTATATCATCGTATTTTTCTTCCAATATTTCATGTGCAGAATTACCGGCAAAACTTGACGTATGAGTGCCCTCAACATTCTCTCCTAACAAGGCGGAAACCTCGACCCCTAGCCCCAATTCCACCGCATCTTTTATTGCAATATTAAAGGGATACAACCCCAATGAAAATATATGTTTACGAATACGCGCATCCGTATTTGAAGAACCACCGGGAGATGATACCGATGCGTTAATTCCACCACCATACATATCATATCCCAATTCAAATCCGAAAGTCAATTTGCCCAACGGAATACGATGCCTACCGATTCGGAATACAGCTCCGAATCCCGGTTCATATTCATATACGCCCCGAGTCTCTTTGGACTGAGGTTGATAGAAAGATTGAATC
>JAHDCE010000350.1 GCA_020630045.1 Saprospiraceae bacterium
GATGTTGAAATCGATGAGGAAGTCGGGAAATTGTTATTGAAATAAAAAACGAGATCTTGTCCTTGGATTAGTTACAGTGGATTGAGGAAATGGAGTTATAGAATCATGAAAATAAGATGGTGTTGGAGGTGTCAAGATGAAATGCCGATGTTGGATAAGGAAGAATTCGGACTTTGTCGTCAAGCGATGAAAGAAGGGAGGGGATTAGTGGAATCGGAGATAGAAAAAAGAAAAATCAAATCTTACGAATGGATGGGGAAGCTACCTTCTTCGTATGAAAGATTCAGATATTTTATAGAAATGTATCATGTGATTACCGGATACAAGGAAATGCATCCCAATGCGATTTGGCATCATACGATTGACCAGTTCGGAGCCGATTGTCCGGGATGCAAAAAACCATTGAGAACGGAATTGGCCAGATATTGTGTAGAATGCGGTTTCGGAAAAGAAGATTTTACTAGTCAAGATACATTGCCTTTGGTCGAAAGACGACCGGGATTGTTCGAGTAGGAAGGAAGTGGGTAAAGCCAATCTTACCTCAATATAAAAACCTTCCCATCAGAATTTTCAAAACGAACGATACCCGAGGCTTTACTCCAAAGGACATTCCGGATAATGGGCAAATCCACCTCGGTTTGATAATCCGATTCGGGTAATAATATGAGGTCTTTATATCGTTTTCCGAAAATCACTTTTTCTTGAACGGGTAGTTGATCTAATTCGTCAAGATAAATGGGACGATGGGGCGTAAGGTGTCCCGGATATTCAAAGAAAAAATTGATAAAGGTTCGATTGTCTTGTTTTTTGCCTAGTGCCAATAATATCAAATCTTCAGGACTTCCCTCCGCACGGAAATATAGGACATAACTTTCCGTCGTTTTTGACAAAATGCCAGCATAGGGATTGACCCTGGATGTTTGTTTCTCCTCCTTATTGATGATGAGTAAATAGGTTCTTCCTTCCTCATCGAAAAAAGTCAACTTATCATTTACACGGTAGGGAATCCGACTCATGTCTTCCTTGGATAAACGGTAGTTCATTTTGCAGGAAGCAAATAAGACAACAAGGAGAGAAAATAACAAGACGTTACTTGTCCTTAAATCAATACCACCTAAAATCTTCACTGTCGATAATGAATTTAAAATGAATTTCGTGAGTGTCACCGAGTAGGGTATTCCAATCCGAAATTTGAGTACCGAAAGCATACCCGATAATGTATCTTTCATCTATCGTCACACCCAGTTCACCAGTGAGTTGATTGGCAGTTGAATAACCGATACCGGCCGAAATCAATTTATTGAAATCCGCCCTCAGGTTAAAGTTGATGTGATAGGGAGAGTGGGGGACATATTTGAACCATAAGCTCGGTACCAAAACCAGGTCTTCATAGCTATCCGTCGGAATACGGGCATGGACCATTCCATAATAATGACGTTCCTGCGAACGGATAGAGGTTCCTCCTTGTCCTTGGAATTGCGCTTTGAGTCCTAGTAGTTGCGGAACCGAAAAGCCGAAACCGACATAATCATTGTAATAATAAATACCGGCACTGACATCAGGAAGAAAAGAGGAACGATCTCCTAGCACCAATAACGGATCTCCGGTGTCATGAGGAATGAGTTCGTCCCCATCAATCCTGTATTGGAATAACCCTACAGAAATACCCCCTGAAACAAAATGCGACATATCGCCATAAGAAGGGATTTCCAAATGATAAGAATAGGCAGCGCTAAACCCGTTTACACGACTAGGGCCTGTTTGGTCGTACATCAAATAAGCCGACAAACCCGTATTGAAATCGTCCCTCAAACGATGGGTGTCATAAGTCGCGAATCCTGTGATGGGCGAGCCGGGAACATTCCGCCATTGATAACGGAACATTAAAGCCACGCTTTCTTGCATTTGAGCTCCGCTCATCGCAGGATTCACGATATATCCATGATGCCGATAGTTGTTGAACATCGGCAATTGCTGTGCTGTCATTTCCGGAAGGAAGACAACAACTATAAGTAATATGGATATAACAAAAGATTTCATGAAAGGAGATTTGTCATCCTTTATAGAAAGGCAATTTAACCACTTTTGCCGGGAATTTTTTATTTCTCACCACAATTAAGAATTCCGAATCCAAGGAACTAAAGGATTTTGGAACATAACCGAGTCCGATAGGTTTGTCCAATGAAGGCGACATCGTACCCGAAGTGACCTTGCCGATGATGTTACCTTCTTTATCTTCGATTTCATAGTCATGCCTAGGAACCCTTCTGTCCAATACTTCGAAAGCGACGAGTTTTTTCTCTACTCCTTCTTTCTTTTGGCGGGCGAATATTTCTTGTGAATTGAAGTCTCCTTTTTTAACTTTGGTAATCCAACTCAGGCCGGCTTCGATGGGTGAAGTGTTGTCGTCGATATCATTGCCGTAAAGGCAATAACCCATTTCAAGACGCAAGGTGTCTCTTGCTCCCAAACCACAAGGTCGGATACCGAAATCTTTTCCGGCTTCTAGGACGGCGTCCCATACTTGAGGGCCATGCTCCGCCGGAATATATAACTCAAAACCTCCCGAACCGGTGTACCCCGTCGCTGAAATGATGACATTCTCAATGCCTGCGAAAGTTCCTTCCCGGAAAGTGTAAAATTTGATTTCGGAAAGGTCTTCCTGGGTCAATGCTTGTAACGCTTCGGCGGCCTTCGGGCCTTGTACGGCGAGCAATGCCCACTTGTCCGATACTTCTTTCATAGTCGCTCCGATTTCCTGATTATTTTCAGAAATCCAATCCCAATCCTTCTGGATATTAGAAGCGTTTACGACAAGTAAATAACTATTTTCTCCTCGACGATAAACCAATAAATCATCGACTATCCCTCCTTGTTTATTGGGCAAGCAAGAGTATTGAGCATCTCCAATATCAAGCTTTGCCGCATTGTTAGACGTCACCTTTTGGATTAACTCCAACGCCTTTTCTCCTTCAATAATAAATTCTCCCATATGGGAAACATCAAACATGCCGACTCCTTTTCTCACCGCATGATGTTCTTCCTTTATATTGGAATAAGAAATCGGCATTTCATAGCCGGCGAACGGTGCCATTTTAGCTCCCAGAGCTTTGTGTTTTTCAGTTAATGGAGTCTGTTTCATATTGCAATAAGGTTTTGAATGAATTCAATTTTAAAATTTAATAACGGCCTTTTCGACTTTGTCGCCAATCTCTAATTTTTTTACGACATCCATCCCGTCTTTTACCTTTCCGAAAATGGTATAATTGCCATCCAAGTGTGGAGTAGGGGAAAGGGTGATAAACCATTGGTTACTTTCAGTATCGTTTCCGGCCGAAGCCATACCGATATAACCTTCATCATTGTAATATACAGGCGGTAGTTCTGAGCGGATAGAAAAGTCTTCGCTTCCCCATCCGTCTCCTCTTGGACAACCACTTTGTACGACAAAATTAGGGACAACCCTATGAATGGATTTTCCATCGTAATATCCGCTTTGTGTCAGCTTGACAAAATTGGCGACGGAAGCGGGGGCGTATTCATGAAAAAATTCAAGGACGATTTTCCCCTTTGTCGTTTGGAGGATGCCCCGGACTCTAGGAGATAAAATCGAAACCATTCCCCAATCAATGGGACGATTGAACTCAGGAACCAATTTTTCGGGAGTTTTTCGTTGCTCCATCACATCAATGGCCTTTCTGAGTTCCTTGTACGTTTCAAACTCTTTGGGCAATTTGAGATCGTTTAAAATAGTATCGAGTACCTTGAAATCGTTATTGAAAAATGGTCGGAAACCAAGCGCTTCATTTGATATGGCACCGGCAGCTACGGCAGTCACACCTGCATCTCCTTCCTTCATGGCATTTAATAAGTGTCCCCTGATTTCATTGCCGACTTTTATCTTTCCGGCCGCACCGAATATTAAGTCGAAGTCTTTGCTATTTAATATGTTGACCAACCCTTGGGCGGCAGCGGCTTTAAGTATCTCGTTTTCGGTGTCGAGTCCGAGTTCTTTGAGTTGGGGATATGTCCATTGGAAATAGGACATGGCATCCAGTATCGCCGCCTTTTCATATATGTTTTGGGAAGCATTAAAAAACTGAATCAACTCTTGTGTAGCCCCTGTTTTCCCTTTCGTGAAAAAATAAGGAAGTCGTTTATTGTATGCCGCATATAATTTAGCTCTGACCCTCCAATCCTGATGGTTTCTGCCTAGAATACGGTAGTATTTGGCGTCTTCAGGAGCTCCTTTTCGGAACAAGTAGTCCGCAGCGGTATAAGCGACATGTGGCTCTTTACTTTTAAGTTGGGCGATAACGGTATCCCTGACTTCCCAATAATTAAAAAATGCCAAGGATTGGATGAGGTTGGTTTTTACTCGATAATCCTTCTCTGTTCTAAGAAGACTGATGATCGTGTCCCTAGCCTCCGGAAGTTTGGATTTACCCATAGCCGTTGACATGACCATCCGCAAATTGGGGTCTTCTTCCGATTTGATTTGCCTCGCAATCAAAAGTGCCGAAGAGTCAAGGGCGATGTTTTTAGACCGATGGAGGTAATGACCGGCGATTAGTCGGATTTCGGAAGGCAAGTTTTTGTCCAAGCAGTATTGAGTCATCAACTTGGTGCCGAATGGATGCGTAATTTGCCGTAAGGCGAACCTATAAATACCACGACTCTGTCCGAGTAGCAATAAGGTGTCAGTGGATTTATAGGTTTTTGTAGTAGAGATGAGTTTGAGTTCGTCCTGCCCTCCACATTTGCCGATGGACTCCAATATCATTCCATTGGATCTGTTGTGAATCCGCATACTATCCATAGCATCGAAAGCGCCGATAAGTCGTGAAACTGATGTTGAATCACCGATTTGTCCGATGGCGTACGCCGCGGCTTCCCGCACATCGTCTACTTCGTCTGAAAGACATTCGTACAAAGCATCAAGGCCGCTTTTGTCTTTTGAAGACCCGAAAGCTAAAGCGGCGGCATATCTGTAAGTGGCGTTTTTGTTTTTGAGGTAGGGGAGTAGTCCGGAGACATCTCGCTTGTCTTGTGCTTCGAAAAGCGTCCTTAGTTCCTTGTCGTTCAAGTCTAAGGCGATATTGGTCAATTTACGCTCTTCATAAGGCATGCAACTGAACCAAAGTATTGCGACCATCAAGGAAAACAGGAGGGATATTTTTTTCATATTCACCGATATTTCAAAACTCCGGCGAAGATACCTGTTTTCCTTGAGAGTCGAGTATAAGCTGAAGGGGAT
>JAHDCE010000351.1 GCA_020630045.1 Saprospiraceae bacterium
TATGATAACCGAAAGCCATCCAAGCTAAAAACAATATCATCAAAAAGCCTAGGAAAGTATGTACTTCTCCCGGAGCATCCCAGGGAATGACGGGAACTGTGTAAAAAGTACGACTCAGGTGGAGCCACAAGCCATTCGTGACCAAGAACGTCACCAATAAATGCAAGGCGATTATCGTAACGCCCCATTTGGTAGGATGGAAGGGAACCAACCCGAATTGTTTTAACAACCATCTCATTTCAATTTCAATCTTTGGAGTTCTAAATCACCGGCCGAATACCCCTGCTCTTTCAGTCTAGTATCAAAATAAGGAAGGTTGACGGCGGCGGAATTCTTATTGCCATACAAACGCTCGATATATACGATATAACAAGGGCCGTATCCTCGGAAACATCCGCCCCTGACCCAATGTCCGACCAACCCGGCTTTATTGATTTGTGAAATCCGGAATTCCGCAGCCGATCGCGTCGAATAAACGCCGTCTTTACAAATATATTGAGGCCCGTACCATTTGGCATAAGGTAGGCATACTGTCGGAATTCCTTTCTTCTTTTTTCCTTTCTGTTTGGGAGTGACCGATGCGATACTCGCCTCGTCTTTTTTGTTTTTCCAAAGTTCGACCAAGGAGTCCAATTGCTCCGGTGTCAAATTTTGACGTCTCGCTTCATCCAACGAATCTTGTTGCCATTTTCGATACTCGAAGTAGTCGTCTTCAAAATCATAAAATGCCACTTGGTCTAAATCATATCCGGAAATACTATCATTGAATGGAATGACATACATACCTGAATCAATGAAAAAATAACGGGTTTCGGGTTCGGAGTCAATCAATATTTGACGACGTTGTTTCTTGTATTTCTCACTGTCATCCACGACGAGTACAGGCTTGTCCCGCCATTCTTTTAAAAGGATGCCGAATATGATTAAAAATCCCAAAAGCAAAAACGCCAATTGCCACCAGAATTTATATTTGAAACGATTTTCACGATCCCAGCGGAACCCTTTTCCCTTAGTGGCGATTTTCTCATGTTCTTTTCCGGCCTCTTCAGGCGCCAAGGGAGAGAATACGCCTCGTTTGCGCTTTTCTCCATCCATCGGATCCAAGGAAGGGGTGACGATTTTTCGAATGTCGGTATCGTTTTCAACCACCAATAATCCAAATCCATGATTGACGCATTGACGCCTCAGTTCTTTCATGTACTTATTGCCCCGGTCATTGAAGACATCCTCGCCGATTACGATCCATTGTTCATCCGCATGATACAACTTGAATTGTTCAACGGCATAAATTTGGCGATAAGCCTTGATGTTTCGGAATATTAAACGGTAGGCGAGTGTGAAAAAACAAATCGCGATCAATACGAAAATGGCAGCCGTCCAAACATAGTCATGACCGATAGTGATGGTTTTCAAACCATACAACCAAGCAAATACAATCGCTGTCAATAAGGTGCCTACCATCGCCGAATCCCACCAAAGGCGGGTCGATCGGGTTTGGTATTTGACCTCGTGCGCCGTCGCTACGGAAGTCGCCTCGAATGTCGCCACGAATTCCTTGCCGACCTCAACGGGAAAACGCAACAATCCATCAGCGATGATGCCGTCCTCAGTACCCATATTCGCACGGGCTTCGGTTTCCCCGATACGTCTCCTATGCTTATAGTATGTTTTAAAAAAGCTAAGAGCTGCGGTTTTTATACTATCCTCCGAAATAAAATCCATATCCTTGCAAAGATATGAAGTGGAAACGCCAATATCAGCGCCTTGGATTGCTAATTACTGCCGCAATGTGTATTTGTGGTGGTCACGCCCTGCGTCATTTCCTTTTTGATGTCCCTTATCGAGCCTTGGTTTGGGATGAAAAAATATGGGGAAGAACCCTCAAAGATTGGTCGGGATGGCTCAGTAGTTTCGGCGATGAATCCGTATTATACACCATAAGTGTCGTCCTAGGAATCGTTCTCCTAACTGCCGCTATTTCTTTGATCCATCCGGATTTTCCGAAATGGAAAAAAAGAGTTTTGCTCTTCGCGTCTTTTATTTTATTTGGAATAACCGTTTTAGAATCCAAAGAACAATTTTTTAGAATCGGCCAATTTATGGAAGGCTCCATCCAATGGACCCTGCCATTCTTATTGGCATATTATTCTCCCTTCCGGGAAAAATTTTTATTCGCATTGAAACTAGCCGTATCCTTGACATTTGTCGGTCATGGATTATATGCTTTCGGCATTTATCCGATACCCGGACATTTTTTAGATATGGTACTCGCCCTTTTTCCCTTGGACGAACCACAAGCCATTTTGTTTTTGAAGGTAGCCGGTGTTTTAGATTTCCTAGTAGCCGTTTTGATTTTTATTCCCGGCAAATGGGCCAAGTATGCACTAATGTATGCCACCGTTTGGGGATTTTTGACTGCCTTGGCCCGATTAGCAGTCACCATAGAACTAGGAAGTGAAGGAGAAGGATTGCTGTGGGGATTGACCCAAACCGTCTATCGCTTGGGACATGGATTGGTTCCATTGTTTTTATATCATAATTTAAAAAAGAAAAGAAGGTGAAAGTAAAATTTTAAATAACTTCTAATTATATTTATGCACCTTCCATAAGAGAACACAACATACTACTTATCCAACCTTGATTGTAATATTATAAACCAAAACAAAAAAGAAAAAGTGGGTCTTAAAGAAAAGCTGGCAGAGAAGAAAAAACAATTCGAAATTCAATGGAAAAAATTAAATAAGAAAAAAGTATTCGGATCACTCGGAGTCGTGATGGCCTTAAGCGCCGTTGTCATTTATTTGGCACTGAATCCTGATACGGTTTCCGGAATTTCGACCAAAACAAGTCCTTCAAAAGAATTGTCCTCTTTTCCTGTTCCTGAATTGAAGGAACGGTATGGTTTTGTTTACAATTATTTTGATGTTTCAGAAGGAACGATTGAAAAAAATGAATTTCTGTCCGTCATTTTAGACCGATATGGAGTAGGGGCGGCCCAAGTAGATGTATTGGCCAAAAAACTACGCCAATTGCCCAATAGACCTACACTAAGAGTTGGAAGGGATTATACCGTTCTCTCCGATCCGGAAACCAAGGAGGCGGAATATTTCATTTACGAACCTAACGCTTATCGCTTTTTCGTATATGATCTTCGGGATACCATGCGGGTATATGAAGTCGAAAAAGAAGTGGAGAAAAAAGTTGTCACCAATTCCGGTGTGATCGAATCCTCATTATGGAATGCCATCGTTGGTAATGACATGAGTTTTGCAATCGCTTCAAAAATGGAAGACGCCCTGCAATGGTCGGTCGATTTTCACCACGTACAAAAAGGAGATCGCTTCCGATTGTATTTTGAAGAAGATTGGATTGAAGGGGAAAGGGTAGGAGTCGGTAAACTCATCGGCGCACACTACCAAGCCGATGGCAACGATTACTACGCTATCCGTTTTAAAAATGATAATTACGACGGTTTCTTCGATCCGGAAGGTCGCCCGATGAAAAAAGCATTCCTGAAATCTCCGGTCAAATATGCACGAATTTCATCCGCATATAATCTGAGAAGATTCCACCCCATTTTAAAAAGAACCAAGCCACATTATGGAACGGATTACGCCGCTCCTAGAGGAACGCCTATTTTGGCTGTAGCCAATGGATATATAGAGAGGATAGGCCGTACCCGTGGCAACGGAAATTTTATTAAAATTAAACACGATAAGGTTTATGCTACTCAGTATCTGCACATGAACGGATTCGCCAAAGGCATGAAAAAAGGAACCCGCGTCACCCAAGGACAAACCATCGGTTATGTCGGTAGCACCGGATTAGCGACTGGGCCTCATGTTTGTTTCCGTTTCTGGAAAAATGGAAAACAAGTCGATCACAGACGTCAGAACCTTCCGCCACCGGATCCGATTCCCGAGTCGGACATGGAGCAGTTCGGTAATATCAAAGATGAAATCATGGGCATCCTTCAAGGACTCGAATTCAGAAACAAACCCAAGGAGGAAGAAGTGTTAGACACGCTTCAAACTACGCCCAACAATCGCCCATTGTAACGGAATAAGGTTAAACAAACCATAAACTTCAATGCTAGGAGGTTGTCAATTTGTACTTTAGATGTCTACGACCTAAATTTGAGAACCTACTACACAAATTCTAAACTTTAAATATTGGAATTGATGAAAAATATAATATTGCTTTTCTTCCTGATTGGAACAACATTCGCCCTTCAAGCTCAAGACAAAAGCGCTGACCTCAATCACGATGGTATGGCACAAGAAATATGTGAATGTTCCAATGACATGTTGGATCTTATCGATCAACTGGAAGAGACGAAAAAAACGGGAGACCGAAAAAAGGCAATGGAAATCATGGATCAATTGGACGCTACCAAAAAAGGCAGTCAGAAATGCACCCATGAAATCCATCAGAAATACAGCCACATTCTTAGAAACACAAAAAATAAGGATGTTTACCAAAAGGCAATTGAAGACAATTGTCCTCGTTTGGCGGCTTTGATTTTCAAAAAGAAAAATATCAATTAATCGTACTGAATTCTATTGATATTTTCAAATCCCATGCTTCACCTGAAGTATGGGATTTTTATTTTTAAACAAGTTCACAATTACTTAACTTTGGGTAAAAATCAGCATTCATGAAATATAGACTAACCCTCACTTTTCTGATTGTAGCTTTCAGCGTTTCTATTATGGACGCCGATGTAAGACGATTCAGGGCCATACTCAATGGCGATCCGTCCACTACCATAACCATCGGATATGAACAATACGACGGAACGATAGATCCCTTTGATGATGAAGGGACACCTTTGTTTTATTATGACGCTGTCAATCACGGCACCAATCCTTCCGCTTACGCGAATGTAACAGGAACGGATAGGGAAGTGGATCACAAAGGAATGGAAAACCATTTCGTGAGATTGACCGGATTGGAACCCGGTACCAAATACTACTTCATGGTACAGGACAACCAAGGAGCTTCCCAAGTATATTATATCGAAACATTACCCGCTACATCCGATGAAAGACTATCCATCATCGCAGGAGGGGATTCAAGGGATATTCCGATATTGGATGATGATGTCGCTCGCCAAAACGCCAACAAGTTGGTGGCGAAACTTCGACCACATGCCGTGATGTTCGGTGGTGATATGACCTTGACCGACGACGCCACTTCACCCATTGATATTGACGAATGGCCC
>JAHDCE010000352.1 GCA_020630045.1 Saprospiraceae bacterium
AGCAAAAATACCCGAAAAGCATATTCCCTAATTATTTATGGCCGGGTACTTAAAACAAGGTGGACGGGATTGGGTAAAGTTCATATCGGGTTTTGTATCTTGGCTAAAATTTTGAAAAGTCCATGCAACACAAATATGCTCTCTATGCTTGGTTCATCGTTGCCATCGGAATGTTGGTATCCGTGCATTATTATGCCAAATGGAGCGACAACATCATCGGTGGCGGAGACTCTTGGGGGTATTACCTTTATCTCCCCGCCTTGTTCATTCACGGGGATCTGGACAATCTGAAAACCTCATTAGAAACCCGAAAATCATACCACCCCGGATACTATACAACGGACGTCAACCCCCTAGGAGTAGATGAAGTGCATCATGTCGGTAACGGCAAGCAAGTCAACAAGTATACCTGTGGGATAGCCATCATAGAAACCCCTTTGTTTTTCATCGCTCATGGAATTGCGAAAATTACGGGCCGCAAAGCGGATGGATACTCGTGGATTTACATTTATATGATGACATTGTCCAGTCCGTTATTCGTCTTATGGAGCCTACTCTACTTGCGTCGTTTCCTACTGAATTTCTTCAAGGAGCATATTACCGCAATCATTCTTTTGATTCTAGGATTAGGGACGAATTTATACTATTTCAGTGTCCACAATAATGCAATGTCGCACAGTTACTTGTTCGGATTGTATTGTTTTTTGTTGTATCACACTTACAGATACCATCAGACCGGGCGAACTCGAAATGCAGTGCCTATCGGACTAGTAGCCGGGTTGATTACATTAATTCGCCCAACGGAGATTATCTGTCTTCTTATTCCTATCCTTTATGGGATAGACTCCCTGAAAGCCGCCAAAGAGAAATGGGCATTTATCATGCGTCATAAGAAATCGAATGTGTTGGCCATCGGCACTTATATCCTAATGGGCGTCCCTCAACTGATTTATTGGAAATATACAGCAGGAGAATTTCTATATTATAGCTATGGTGAAGAAGGTTTCGACTTCGCACATCCCCAAATCATCAAAGGAATTTTCGGATACAGGAACGGTTGGTTGGCCTATACCCCACTCATGTATTTGGCCCTAGCCGGAATTCCATTATTATTCTTAAAAAACAAGCGGGATTTCTTGCTACCTGTCCTTACATTTTTGCCGCTTCACATTTGGGTTACTTACAGTTGGTGGTGCTGGTATTATGTAAATGGATTCGGTTCACGGCCTATGGTACAATCTTATGCTTTGCTCTCGATTCCCTTGGGTTGGTTTCTCGTACTTCTCTTTAAGAGGCATTGGAGTGCTGTACTTGCAGTTGTTATCTCTTGTTTATTAATATTTCTCAATTTATTCCAAACTTACAAATTCGACCTAGGCGTACTTTGGTCGGAAGATGCCAATAAAGCCTATTATTTCTCGACGTTTTTCAAAACGAAAATCGAGATGAAGGATTTGGTGACGTATGACTCAGGCATCGCACAACCGAACCCGAATGAGTTGAAAAAAATAAAGCCGTTAGGACAATTGACATTCGAGGATAGTTTGGATGTACATGTGCTCCCCACCCCTCCGCATGACGGTTTCGCATTTCGTCTCAATGCCGGCGTCCAATATACCCCTGCTATCCACCTTCCGGTGAAAGAGTATGGGATAACGGGTGGTCAATGGCTAAGGGCTTCTGTCAAGTGTATGAAAAAATATCAGCAAAACGCTTTATACAAAAACAGTATGATCGTAGTGCATATGGAGCGAGATGGCATCAATTATTACTGGAAAGATGTCAGGCTTGACAATAAACCCGGCAATACCAAACCGCACCTTTGGGGAGGGCAACCTGATATCTGGGACGAGGTCGTGTTCTGGTATAAGGTTCCGAATCGGGTCAAAGCGACGGATTATGTAAAGGTTTATTGTTGGAATTTCGGTTCCCCTGAAATTTTTGTGGATGATTTAACCCTGGAGTTGTGGGAACATAAGTGACTTTTAAGAAGCTGTTTGAATTTAAAGGAATCACCAAATAATGTAAAAGCCGCTTTCCGGAAATTCCGGAAAGCGGCTTTCGTAATTCATATATAAAACACTAGTGCCTATTCAGGCTCCAATACGAAATGCTTCATACGGTTGAAATCAAACACTTGTTGTGCGATTTTTTTGGTTTCTTCGGATGTCAGCTTGTCAATTTGTGGTTCATAATTTTCCATCAACAAACCTTCGAATGGCAGTCCATCATCTTCCAATCCTCTTAGGCGATACAACCAAAAACGGTTTTCTTTCAATTGCTTAATTCGTTCTTGTTTTTGCGTTTCTTTGACTTTCGTCAAATCTTTTTCAGTCGCTCCGTTCGCAACCATATCCTTGATTTCTCCTATGGCCGCTTCGGTCAATTTATCCGCATCCTTAGGATCGGCGTTGAATGACAAAATAATGTTGTAACGCTCCTCGGGTTCCTTGGAAACATAACCACTCAAACGAACACCATAAACACCTCCTTCGTCTTCACGCATTTTTTCGCGCAATTTGATACGAAGCGCGGAAATCATTGAAGAGAACTGGTAGCGGGCTTCGTGGTTGTCCCAATCGAATTCACCATCAAATTGAAGCTCTACCAAAGTCTTCGGTGCTTCTCCCTTCTTCCAAACTTTTTTCACCTTACCTTCCGGGCGATTCGGCTTGTGATATTTGTAATCTTCTTTCCTTCCTTTGGATGGTAAATTGCCCAGATAGGTCTGAACCAATCCTTTCATGGCTTCCATTTCAAAATTACCGACAAAGAAGAATCTGAAGTCGCCGGCATCGCCGAATCGATCGCGATAAGCCGCCATAACTTGTTTCATGTTAATGGCATCATATTGTTCATTCGACGGGAAATAAAAGTAACGAGGATGGTCACCGTTCATGAATTTATATTTCTCCATATTGAAGTACATGTTCGGATCCGACTTCAGATTACCCAACCAAGCCTTTTCTTTGGAAACATAAGATTTCAAAGCCGTCTCATCAAATCTCGGATGTTTGAAATACAAGTAAATCAGCTTAAACATATCTTCTTGGTCATCCGGAGAACAGTTGCCGCTCATTCCTTCAGACATCGATCCGATGAAAGGCCTTACGCTTACTTTTTTACCTGACAATTTTTTATCCAACATGATTCTATCGAACGTGCCTACACCACCTTCGGAAACCACACTCGCCGCTTGTGCCCAAGAGATAAAATCAGCATCTCCGGCCAATCCATGACCTCCGTCAGAAGTGGCGGTCATCAAGATTTCATCGTTTTTGAAATCCGTTGGCTTCAAAAACACCTTAACGCCATTGGCCAATGTCAATTCGGTAACGCCTACCTTTTCATGCACCTTTTCAGCCGTGATGCCAGCCGGTGCCAAACGCATATTCAATAAAGGTTCATCTGTCGTTTTATCTTCATAAGGATCGACATCCATCGACTTCATCTTAGCAAGTAATTGCCGGATCTGAGCCTCGGTCGGCATTTCCGCTCCTTCTTTTTCAGGCCCTGTAGCGACAACGACTCTATTTTCATCACGAATCCAATTTTTCGCCAAGGAATTAACTTCAGCTAGCGTTACGGTCGGCACCATTTCATTGTACATATCCAATGTTTGTTTCGGGCCGGGAATCGGATTATTGTTCAAGAAGCTATTGACATACCTTGAAGCCAATCTCCTTGATTCTGTTTTGTCGCGCTCCTTGTAACTACGTTCCATTGACTTCAACATAGCTTCCTTTTCACGCTTTAGTTCACTTGCCGTGAATCCGTGTTTCAATACACGTGCGTTTTCTAACAATAGGACCTCCAATCCTTTCATGATACCGCCGTCGCTGACACCTGCCAGATTCATATATGAATCGACACTACGCACCATACCATAATAACCGGAAAAGGCATATGTGAACGGAGGCTCGGCCTTCTGGGAATATTCATTTAAACGGGAGTTCAACATCCTGTTGTACAAGCTGCGTACGATGGTCGAACGATAATCGTTCAAGTTGTTGATTTTCTTTTTGTCGTGCTTGTAGTATAGGCGCACGTTGCTCATGGTCGCTTCCTTATCAGTAGCAATAGATACCAAGGTCTCGTCGTGATAAGGCACAGGATACAATTCCTTTTTTCTAGGATTGTCCGGATTTTTCAGGTCTGAGAATCGCTCTTTGATTTCCTTTTCCATTGCATCGACATCAACATCCCCTACAATGACCACCGCCATCAAATCAGGGCGATACCAGTCGCGGTAAAACCGCTTGACCGTCTCGTAAGTCGCTCCTTCAATTACCTCGGTTTTACCGATGGGCAATCTTTTGGCGTAGCGCGATTCGTGGTACAATACCGGATAGTATTGATTGCTCATACGCTCCCCGGCTCCTAGGCGAGTTCTCCATTCCGATTTAACGACACCTCGCTCCTTGTCGATTTCTTCATGATCAAAGGTTACTCCTCCTGCCCAATCTTCCAGGATCAACATTCCTTTGTTCAATAAATCTTCCTCGTCGGTACGGACTTGAAGCATGTAAACGGTTTCGTCAAAAGAGGTGTAAGCATTCAAATCGGGACCGAATTTGGTTCCTACCGACTCCAAAAAGTCCACTAATTCGCTTTTCTCGAAATTGTCGGATCCGTTAAACGCCATGTGCTCTACGAAGTGAGCCAAACCCTGTTGGTCGTCGTCTTCTTGCATCGCCCCGGCGTTTACCGCCAATCGCAATTCGGCACGGTTCTCCGGCTTTCCGTTTTTCTTGATATAATATTTCAAGCCATTGGATAAAGTCCCCATACGGACATCGGGGTCGGTGGGAACATCACCTTTCAAAATACCAGCAGCATCACTTGCCGCCGTTCCTACAACTTCCGTCACTTCTTCCTTTTTCTCCGTCACCACCTTATCCGCGGTTTTAGGAGTACAAGAAATGACAAATGCGACTACCGTAGCACAAAGTACCATGGACAGCCAATTCATTACACTGGATTTCATACGTGTGATTTTATTGGTTTTAATAAATAGATTATGTAGAATAATTTGATTTCTGAAATTGCATTCCAGAACAAGTAAAATTAATTTAACATTCTGTATTTTTTCATAAAACAAAGTAGATTGTCGCGTTGGCAAAATATTCATTTAGCATTAAAAAAAACCTTTCGATTTGTACTAGATGTTATCGCGAAAAATTGAGTATGGCCAAACCGTTATTTTG
>JAHDCE010000353.1 GCA_020630045.1 Saprospiraceae bacterium
CCGGCCCGTTTGTTTTTATCTGTTATCCCTTGGCTTTAAACCAATCAAGAATCACTCGGAAAATAGCGGTCAGTCAACTATAAGGGCTAGATGTGAAAAGGCAACTGCGTAGTGCTTTTTCCAAGGGGGTTCTTTTCAATCCGATTCCGATAAAAACAATTCGACTATTTTTCTTTTCTCCCTCTTCCCAAGAAGTCCCCGCTTTTAATACATGCATTCTCCTAACGGATTGAAAAACCATACGATCATCATTGTACATAAAATGCATGATACCCTTGATTCGATAAACCCGTTCGCCTTGGAGCATCAATAACACATTCGCCCAATGCCTGAATTTCAACATGTCAAAAGGTTCATCGAATTCAAAACTATGAGAAACGATGGATTTGTCATCATGGTCATGATGATGGTGAAGATGGTGATCTCCGTGTTGATGGCCGCTTTTATGTAATTTTTCTTCAAGAACACCTGCTTCATAAGCATACAATCCAAGGACATCTTTTTCGACCTTCCCGTAATCCGTGAATTCTTGTGTTGCCATCGGATTCAATTGTCGCAACAATCCCGATAAGGTCGTCCGATAATCCCTATCAACATCTCCGGATTTATTAATGACAAGATGGTCGGCGAAACTGACTTGCCTTCGGGCTTCTTTACGTTCTTCTAGCAAATCCTCTATAAAATTGGCATCCACTAAGCAGACAGTTCCGTCCAGCCGAAAGTATTCTTGAATTTCAGGATCGGAGATAAACGCTTGGGCAATGCCGTCCGGCTCAGCGATGCCGGTCGTTTCTATCAGCAAATGATCGAAGGTATGACTGCTATTGACCAATTTGGCCAAAGTCTCAATCAGTTCATTGTTTAATGTACAACAAATACATCCGTTCGACATTTCAAAAATACCATCTTCGGCACCGATGACAAGTTCGTTGTCTATACCGATATCACCGAATTCATTTTCAATGATGGCGAATTTTTTATCCGGATATTTTCCATCATTCAAATGATTCAATAGGGTCGTTTTTCCCGCACCCAAAAATCCGGTAAGGATAGTAACCGGAATACGTTTGTCATCGCTGTTCATAATTTCAATATGAGTTTTGTATCAAAAGACGAATATCCGATAATATTCTGGCATCCATCCATCTATTTTGATGATTATCCAACTCATTCAACAAATGCCCGGTCAATTGGTTAAAATCCGCCTTGATATCCCTAAGCATCTCTTCTTCAATTTCGGTTGTCCTAGTAGGATTGTCCGGGAAGCCAATTTTGGAAACTGCCGATTCCAATCTATTACTATTGACCAATAATCTGATTTCTCCTAAGAGAAAATCCAAGTCTTGATGCATGGGAGTATCGGTCATTTGAAAGGACCATTTTTCTGCTTCGTGAAATTTGGGCGTTTCGTCGAATGCCGGATTTTTTATTTTTAAAATAGGCCTTTTCGGAAAAGAGGCTTCATGAAAAAAAGCATACGGCTTTATGACGATTCCTTCAATGATATTATCGGGTAGGGTAGGTAACTCCAACGCACTTGGAATCGAAGACGGAATTTGTATGTCAAAGTCCAACGCCGATTCCAATGAACCGATGTATAAAGGTGGTGCAAAGAGCAATCCGGCCTCCATAAAATAGGAAGCGGCTACTTGATAGTCCAAGTAAATCTTATCCTCAAATTCATCAATAATGGCAAGGTCAAATGCACAAAAATGAATGTCAGGAGCATAATATATTCCTGTTTGTACAGCGTGAAATTCTTCATAAGGAGTGATGTCCGGATGAGGATAAGACCCTCCGATGAGTTCACCATAGAGGATGTATTTCCCTTCCGGGAAATACAAACGCATGGATTCAAAAAGGGAAACTACCTGATGTTCAACTTTCTTCACAACGGTTTGGAAACCGAAAAAATCATCCTCCCAAGACAAGAAATCTTTTCGTTTGGCATATCGCAAGGACTGGGTAGCGGTATCGAATATAAAACTGAAATTGGCGCCATGCACCTTTTCGGTAACGGCCCAAACGACCTTTTGTAGGGCAGTCATGTCCCTTTCCGTCCAACCATTCCATGATAAACGGTTTGACATTTTTTCATATCCTGAGAAATCATTTTCCATCAAGATATCCAATCTGACTTTCCCGGCTTAAGTTCCGGAAGCGGGAGATAAGTCATTGCCCTCTTCTGCTTCCAATCGTTTAACCAATTCAGTTGTTGAAGCGACTACAGACAATATCGGAGCAAAAAACAATCCGACGATGGATATCATCATGGCGATATAAACGATGCCGTTTCCTAGAGCCAACCAACGGAATTGCTTTCCTTTTTTGACGCTTTCGCGAACAGTATACCGACGTTCGAATGTGAAATCCATATTACCCAATCCCGCATAGTAACTTTGCACCAGGAACACGAGAATCGGAACAAGGAAGGCCACAGGAGGAATGAGTAATAGGAGATAGCAAAGTAAAGTGAAAAATAACTCCGCCGCCACCAATCTCAACGAGATACGAACTCCTCTCCACATCATATTCATATTGCTTTTGAAACCGGTAATATTATAAGTCTTTCCGGTCAAATGAGCTTCTATTTTTTCGGAGATGGGACTGAGGAACGGCCCTAGCAGAATGATGAGGATATATCGATAAAGAACAACGGCCAGTCCTAGGATGACAATGGTATATAAAACACCACCGACGATATCGACGACATGTTGCCCGGTTTCCCAAGGCCATAACCTTCCGATGAACTCACCGATACTGTTAAAGCTTAAAATAACGACTCCTAGAATAGCGAATGCAAAGAAGACGCTCAAGATGCCCGGCATCAAGAAGTAACTCCACAACTTACATCTGTGAATAATACGGAAGGACTTGAAATACGAAAGTATTCCATCTAAAATATCTCGTATCATAGGGTTTTCTTTTGGTTTTGATGGGAATGGATAATTATTCTTCAGGTTCCCCTTGTCTCATAACAAGTTTGAACAACACCCCGTTCAATGTAGTTTTGAAAGTAATGTGTTCGTCACCCGCATCCATTTTCAAAGTCATACCATCTTCTCTGACCAATTCTCCTTCTTCCAATTTATAGGTATAACCTTTTTCTTCCCCGGTCATATTAAAATTTGAAGTCATCGTACCATCATCTTTGATGTCAAAGAATGCACCTCTTAGCATTTCTGATGAGCGTCCGTTTCGGAAGGCTTCTTCAATAGTCCATTTTCCGAGGAGGACATTTTTATCGACAGGATCGGATGTCTCCGTGATACATGCGGTGAATGAAAGAACAGATGTAAATAAAACAGCGAAAAGAATGATTTGTGGTTTCATATTTATCCAACGATTTTGTGATGGGGGTAGTATTCGATAGTTCCTAACGCAAAAATAATAATATGCTTTTTTAATTGTAAGTACCCGGCCATAAATAATCAGGGAATATGCTTTTCAGATATTTTTGCTTTATCCTTCGTACAGTCCTCAACTTGGTAGCTACGGCTACCAGTTTCCGGGCTTCCCTCGACTAAAACAAAAATACTCTTGAAAATCATTATTCCATTACTTTTGTCCGGGTACTTAATGAACATAGGGGGGTATTATACCAAATTATTTAAAGCCCCGACCAAATCGCGGAAAAACTACAAAATGGAAGCAAAATCATAGTGCCGTCCAAATATCCGGTATAGTAATGGTCCGGTTTTTCGGGACTTGAAAAACCGATGAGAAATCCGGTTATTATATATCCTATGCCTCGGAATATTAAAATGGGGTAGGGGGCATATTCCCCGGAAGGGGTTCCTGAAAAGGGAATGAAAATGAAAACACTGCAAACAAATGCCATGACAAGAAGGAGCAAAGCAATGATTTTGGATGTTTTAATACCAAGAATCGCCGGAAGTGTTTGTACTTGATTGTGACCATCAACGCCAAGGTCCCGGATGTCAAACGGAATCGTAATGGCAAATACGAATAAAAAAGTCTCCAAGCACAAAGGGATCATAAGATTCGGGTCGCTCCAAGCATCCATTTCCACCAGGGGGAGAATAACCGCTACCCAGGTCCAGACGCCTGCCACCAAAAAAATTTTGACAAAATCGAAATCCCGTAACCTGAACTTTTTCCTACCGAAAACGGGAATGACATAACCGACGGAAATAAATCCGGGAAGAATCAATACGAGTATCGTTTGCCATTTTAAATAAAATAAAGAAACCAACATCCCGATGGCACCTAAAGCCGCATAGCCAATGATATGTGACCTATATTTCTTAATGATACCGAATCGACCTTTTTCCGTAAAGGAAAGGGATTTTTGTAGCCCCACGACTCGATGCATCGCATAGATGACCAAAGTCGCTCCGAAGACCAATGCCGCCAAAGGAAAATGGAATCCGGATTCACCGATCCACAATAAAGTTTGTTGCATCATGGCAACGGCTGCCAGAGAAATCCAAATACTGGAATACAGTATCAAACGAACGAACCGGATAAATAAACCACCTTCCATTAGAAGCCGTTTGAGTTTAGAATTTTTAATATGTTTTTAGATCGTTTTTTGTTAGAAGAGGCTCATTTTTGAGTGGAACTACGGGCGGAAAAATAGTTGAAGTGTAATGGGGGAAAGTCTTAACGGTTTGCATAAACGTAGGTGGTGTGGATAGCTCCATTTACCGTTTTACTTTGTTGGGGCTGTCTTCTTTTTTACTTAATTCCGAAGTGCTCTGAGTACATCACTTAAATCAGCCTCTTTGCTCGGATTTTTCCTCCTGTTGTAGCCGAAAAAATGAACTTCGTTTTCTTTGTCGAAATAATATCCGTAGTTTTCATCTCTCCATTCCGTACCTTCTTTTGAATAAGAGGGCATTAACCTTGTCCAAGCACTTTTTCCTTCTAAAACAACCACTTTCGGCTTAATTGCAGAGATTAACCCTTTTGTGAATTCTATCTCTTTTTTTCGCGGTTCAAACTCCTTTAGTTTATTATTTAGTTGTTTAAGTTTGCCGACATCATCTGTTCTGAAATAGCTCAAATTCGTTTTGACAGCAGCGTTTTTGAAAATTTCTTTTATCTCACTGTTTTTTAAACCGAGAAACCTCAATATTCCTTTTGTTCTATCTCGTAAGTGATACCTGTAAGTGTGCAGATATGAGATTTCTTCATGTTTTTGTATTGCTAAAGAGTAGTCTTTGTTTTTGCCACCGCTTCC
>JAHDCE010000354.1 GCA_020630045.1 Saprospiraceae bacterium
CTTCGCTTCTTGACAAATCATTAGGAAACTTATACTCGAAATGACTTATTCAATATCAAGTACGGCTGGACTCATACCCATATTGCTGAAGCCGCCATCATGATAGAGGTTTTGCATAGTAATGTATCTGGATAAATCCGAGAACATGAAAAGACAATAATCCGCACATGCTTCAGCAGGAGCATTTCCTAGGGGAGACATTTTGTCCGCATAGTCAAAAAACACGTCGAATCCTTTCACTCCGCTTCCTGCTGTTGTTTTTGTAGGCGATTGTGAAATGGTGTTGACTCGCACCTTGTTTTGCTGGGCAAAATGATATCCGAAACTTCTGGCGAATGATTCCAACAAAGCCTTTGATTCGGCCATTTCGTTATAGTCAGGGAAAGTTCTTTGGGCGGCGATATAGGTCAAAGCCATGACTGACCCCCATTCTGACATCGCATTTTTTGCAAACAAAGTTTGCATGACCTTATGAAAAGAAATGGCCGAAATGTCAAACGTCTTTTGCATCCACTCATATTTCAAGTTGGTGTATGCACGCTTTTTACGAACGTTTAATGACATACCTATGGAGTGAAGGACGAAATCGATTTGGCCTCCTAGTATTTCCATGGATTTATCGACCAAGTTCTCTAAATCTTCAAGAGAGGTTGCGTCTGCAGGAATAGCTTCGCATCCCAACCGTTCCGCTAATTTTTGAATTTCTCCGAATCGAAACGCTACGGGAGCATTGGTCAAAACGATTTGGGCACCGGCTTCAACGCATTTTTCCGCTACCTTAGTAGCAATGGATTTATCATCCAAGGCACCGAAAATGATGCCTTTTTTTCCTTGTAAAAGTTGGTTTGACATATTGGTTTTTAGAAAAGTTGGAAGGAATGAAATAATCAGAAATTATATTTGAACTCACCAATTTCATTGCTTGTAATGGTGCATTCAATCAATAGTGATTTAGGTTCGGATGTTTCAGGAAATGGAGTGCCGGATTCCGGGAATTCAAAATCTGTCAAATTGACCACGATGGAATCTCTAGCAGGAATAACATCAACGAAAAAATTGTAACTCGCTTGGCTGTCACTTGCAGAGAGAAACATCCCGACATCAAAGTAATCAAAGGCATCATCATTGAAAAAAACTATGGTTCTTGCCGTTTCATCATAAGTGATCTCCAAATCCAATTCAATGATTTCAAGTGGGTTTTGTTTACATCCATTTGAAAAGGTCAATACAAATAAAAGACCCAATGTAAGTAGTGGGGCAAATAGTTTATGTTGTGCCATATCTATTGAATTTGCTGTAAAGTTAAGTTATAATGCTGAAAAGAGGATAGGAGAATAGCATAACAAAATACAAAGTCTAGCCTATTCACAGATTTTCGGCCTTAATTTGCCAGTAACTACCTAAATTTGTACACTTATTGCAATGTACAATGTAATTATGTTATAGTGTACTGTCCCATCCCCTTCAAAATAAACCGACCTTATGTCTCAGAAGGAACGCTCACATTTTAATGAAATTTTTGAACAGGAACTCCTTAATCTTAACGAAGGGCAACAGCAAGCCGTCCACCAAATTGAGGGGCCTATTTTAGTGATTGCCGGTCCGGGTACCGGCAAAACACACATCCTATCCGCCCGTATTGGAAAAATATTGAGCGAAACCGATACTTTGCCCCACAATATTTTGTGCTTGACTTTTACGGATGCCGGTGTTTTGGCGATGCGTGAGCGTTTACTTGAGTTCATAGGCCCTGATGCGCACAAAGTCCACATTTTTACTTTCCACTCATTTTGCAATATGGTTATCCAAGACAACATGGAAGTGTTTGGATACTATGATTTGGAGTTGGTCACTGATTTGGAACGTGTGGAAATCATCCGAGAAATCATAGATGAACAAGATGATAACCACATCCTCAAAAAAGGTAGGAATGATGCTTATTATTATGAGAAACATCTGAAGAATTTGTTCAAAATGATGAAATCCGAAAAATGGACGGCGGACTTTGTCCACAATCGGATTGACAATTACTTGGAAGATCTTCCCCAAAGAGATGAATTCATTTACAAACGTAAATCCGGACAATTTCAAAAAGGGGATATCAAAAAACATGAAATAGAAAAAGAAAAAGCCAAGACGACTCTACTAAAAGCCGCTGCGGACCTTTTCCCGATTTACTTGTCGAAAATGGAAAAACGAGGCCGCTACGAATTTGAGGACATGATTCTATGGGTTCTTGAAAAATTCAATGAAGACGAAAACTTACTGAGGACTTACCAAGAACAATATCTATACTTTTTGGTCGATGAATACCAAGACACCAATGGAGCTCAAAATGAAATACTCCAACAGCTCATCAATTACTGGGAAAAACCCAATATTTTTGTAGTAGGTGATGATGACCAATCCATTTTTGAATTCCAAGGAGCAAGGTTGCGGAATATCATGGATTTTTACTATTCGCACAAGCCCCATATTCGATTGGTGATGCTCAAAGACAATTACCGGTCATCACAAAATATATTGGATGCTTCCAAGGCCGTAATTGATATCAACCAAGAAAGGGTAATCAGCAATATCGAAGGGTTGGACAAAACGCTGATTGCTAGGAACCGTGAATTTGCGAAGTCCGTTATTTTACCCAAAGTCATTGCTTATCCCAACAGAATGCACGAAGATGTGGCCATTGCAAACCACATCGAAAGATTATACAAAGAGGGATTCCCGCTAAACGAGGTGGCGGTTATTTACGCCAAGCACAAGCAGGCGCAGAATGTCATCAAATTACTCGAAAAGAAAAAAATCCCTTACAACACCAAGCGACGTGTCAATATTTTGGATTTGACTTATATCCGGAATCTATTGGAATTGTTGAAATATGTCCACTTGGAAAGCAAAAAGCCTTATAGTGGAGAAGAATTGTTGTTTTCCATATTGCACTTTGACTTTTTTGAAATCCCCGCTTCTGATTTATCACGGCTCAGTATTTATTTGGCCAAGTCGGGTAAATCAAGGGAATTGACATGGAGGGATGTCATCGCCGATCGCGACGAATTGAAGAAAATCAAGTTTTCAAAACCTGACAAAGTCCTTAGATTTTCAGAATTGGTAGACGAATTGATTATTGCCGTCAATAATTTGTCTTGCCTTGCATTTTTAGAACGGTTGATCAATCGTAGCGGATTGCTGTCGCATACGCTCAATCACGAAGACAATGCTTGGAGGCTTCAAGTTTTGCATACCTTTTTCGATTTCGTTAGGAAACAGACGGACAAGACGCCACGACTTTCTATAAAACGATTGCTCGATATCCTAGGATATATGGATGCCAACAAATTGCAAATCGGCATCAACAAAACGATAAGCGCCGAAAACGGTGTCAATTTATTGACCGCTCATGGATCCAAAGGATTGGAATTCCAAGTAGTCATGATGATTGACGGAAACAAGGACTGGGAGCCCGGACGTAAAGGTCATTATACATTTTCATTGCCGGATACCCTTACCCATTCCGGAGCGGAAGATGGAGTGGAATCCAGAAGACGGTTGTTTTATGTAGCGATGACTCGGGCCAAAGAACAACTGTTCATTTCGTACGCCGCAAATGACAATTCGGGTAAACCACAAGAACGATGTAAGTTTATAGATGAACTGGTGTCTTCGGGGTTGGATATTCATCCTGAGACTCGGGTTGTTCCCGAGCGGGAACTCATCGCGGCCCAGGCTTTGATGCTGACCGAACTGGAAAAACCGAGGATGGATATCGTAGACAAAGCGGCTGTCGCCGAATTGTTACAAGGGTTCACATTAAGTGTGTCGGCGATGAATTCATATCAAAGGTGTCCCATTAGTTTTTATTATGAGAATGTATTGAGACTGCCCTCCCTCGCATCTCCGGCGGCGACTTATGGAACTTCTATGCACCATGCTTTAAAGCGGTTGTTCGATAAAATGCTAGCGCATCCTGAAAAAGAATTTCCTCCACAAGAAGAATTTGTTCGTGATTTTGAATTTGAAATGAAGCGCCATCGGCATTATTTCCCGAAAGGGGATTACCTGAGAAGGCTAAAGATGGGAAGGGAGTTCCTAGGGCGGTTTTATGACGAAAATGTGGATAAATGGGAAAAAGACGTATTGCCCGAATTGGGTGTTTACAATGTTGAACATAAAGGAGTCCCACTCAAAGGTTCTATTGACTTGGTGGTCTTGAGGGGTAAAGACAAGGTCAAAATCATAGACTACAAAACGGGGAGGCTAGATGGTAACAGACTGAAAAAACCCAGCAACAAGAACGTCAAATTGAAAAATGGTGGGATTTATTGGAGACAACTCTTCTTTTACAAAATCCTATATGAAAATCATGATGCCCATACCCGCATCGCTGATACGGGAGAAATCGTTTATTTGAGTTATGACAAAAAAGATGATTTCGTGACGAAATCATTGACGTTTGATAAAAAAGGAGTGGCCCAGGTAGGAGAAATGATCGTCGAGACTTATGAAGACATCAAAGCTCTTCGCTTTGAAGAAGGGTGTGGAGACCCTAAGTGCAAATGGTGTGCATTTGTCAAACGCAATATCATGCCCGAATCTTTCCGAGACGAAGAGGCGGAGGATTTAGATGACTAGAACCCATTAAAAATGCCCTTTCCGAGTTTTCGGAAAGGGCATTTTTACACTTTTCACTTCAAATAACTTCCCTTAACGCTTGGAGGCGAGTTTTTCCTTATGCTTTATAATTTGGCGTCTTAAAGAATCTGCTGCGGCATCAATCGCCGCCTCAAATGATTTTTGTGTTTCTTTGGTGATCAATGTGTTACCCGGTACGTTAATACGGACTTCGGCGACTTTGTCTTTTACTTGACCGGAGTTCTCCAATTTGAGGTATACCTCAGCACTGATAATACGGTCAAAAAATTGTTCTAGTTTATTAAGTCTTTTTTCAGTGAAATCAATTAATTTCTGGTCTGCTTTAAATTGAACCGCCTGAGTTTGAATCTTCATAAGAGGTCGTTTTAATAAATGAATAATAAGTATTATGTCTCTCCTTATGAAGTGAAAAGTGTTGAAATCATATATTGTAGATTTGTATAAATGTAGTTGATTGGTTGGTATTTCACAAAAAATGCAAGAAAATATTTGTGACTGGTTAAAAAAAAACATTTAATCTTTTTTTGATTTGGGA
>JAHDCE010000355.1 GCA_020630045.1 Saprospiraceae bacterium
CTGGATAGAGCAACTGACTTCTAATCAGTAGGTCCCAGGTTCGAATCCTGGCGGGATCACTAAGAAAATCAAAGAGTTATGAAGTTTTGCTTCATGGCTCTTTTTTTATTTGAGCTCAATTTCTACCCATCATTTTTTATCAAGTTTGGTCTTTTTAGGTGGTTCTTGTTGAAATTTGATGGAATCAAAAAGTCCGTAGTCGTTCATCAAAAGAAAATGTCAGGATTTTTTTTGTAAAAAACATATCCAACCGGGTAACAAATTCTTCATCTCTATGACTTATACTAGAAAGGAGATGCTTAGTGGAAGCATGTGTTGATGATATGAAGCATCTTCATTCCTATTTTTTAGGATAAAAGAAATCTCTCTATATCCTGAATGGGAGAATTTGATATAGTTGATTCGCAGTTGGATAATGGTATCAAGTTTAGCCAAAAGTAGCAGACAGGGAGGAGATACAATCCACGCCTAATTTTTATTGTTCGATGTGTGGTATGTTATTTTGAATGATTTTTTGAGGAATAAAAGTAATCCATTAATGAAAACCTTAATTTACTATTTCGCTGTAAGTACTTTGATATTATCATTCGGTTGCATAATTATTGATAAAAATGACCCCTCGGAAACCAACCGGCAATTAGAGTGCCTAATGAATTCTGTATCTGAAAATCGGAATACGGAAGCTGCGGATATCTTTGTTTCCTCTTTAAGGGATAGTTTCGATTATTGGGTCAATAATATTGACATCACAATGATTAAATCGTACTCTGAATACGACTACTTCGTTCCTCAAAGCGTTGTATTTAATGATGAAAAAAATCAAGGAGTCGGGTTTGTAATTCGTTATCGCCACGATTTAAAACCTTTTGATGATATCCAAATCATTACGGCCGAACTTATTGATAAGACCTGGCATTTCTATTACCTTTCTAATTTTAATGTACACATTACAAATCGTAATTGGTGTACTCTAGAAAATGGAAAGACTCCGGTAAGTTACATTGAAAGTAAAATGTTGGATTTATTAGTCGGAACGCTCAACTTCTATAAAAGTGGCACATGTCAAATAAATCCCGACTTTTTTGATTCCAGAATCCATGAAGATGCCAGATATGCCCACAAACATATGTTCCTGTCCGGAACGTATCCTAAATTCGATATTCCTCCTTCGGATTAATTAGTTGAGCGATTGATTACGTATAAAAACGATTCATTCATATGGAATACCATGTAAGAGATATAAAATTTCCCATACTTACTTTTTCAAATGACTTTGTCTTCTACATCGGTTCTTCAAGAAAATTCATTACTAGTAAAAAATCACTGAATAGCAAGTATTCACAAAGAAGAGAGGTCATAGATGCCGAAGGGAAGTATTTACAATATTATCATATCAATCGCGTAAAGAAGATTCCTAGTAAATCGCTGTTCACTTTTTTCAATCCATTTTACTTTATCATTGAAGTAGAACTCTCAGCTCAAATAAAGATTGTTGATATTGAAGAGGTAAAGGTCAAAGTTCTTTTTTGCATTGATCAAGGAATAGAGTTTTGGGAAAATGGAGGTGTTTTGGATATCATTATAGCCGGAGTCAATGAGGCCGAGAATATTGAGGAAATTGCAAGGGCTTTGGCTTATCCTGATGGAGGGCAGGACTGGATATAAAATAAAATGTCATAATTGCTATGTCTTGATTGTAGTTTTTTCGACTTCTTATTCAAATGTTTAAAGTTTTTATATTCGGAAAATTTGGATGACTACTCCTAGGCTTCAAGCCATTATTTCTAAGATATAAGTAAATCAGAGAATCGGACTTTCCGACACTTTCTATGGATGTAATATTGTTTTGGTCCAAGTGTAAATTTTTCAATACCGGTAGTTTGTCAATCCCTTCTATAGATTCTATTTCATTTTCTCTGGCATCCAACCTGTTTAGTTGAGTCAGGTGGCTGATGTTTTCTATTTTCTTAATTTGGTTTCCGCCTATTTCAAAATCTGAAAGTTCAGGGGTGCCTTCTATTTTGTCTAACTTTTTAAGTTGATTGTTTGCAAGGTATAATGTAGAAAGTTCAGGTAAATCATTAAAAGAAGTTAAAGAAGAAATTTTGTTTTTATTGGCATAAATGGTTTTTATCGATTTCGGAAAAAAAGATGCCGGAAACCCTTCGATTTGATTGTTCGTTAAGTGAAGTCGAATAAGCTTTTTGAGAGAGGACAGGTTTTCTATTTGTACAATTTCATTGTAACCCAAGTCAAGTACGACCAGCTCTTCTAATTTGGAAATTCCATTGACTTTATTAATTTTATTAAAACCTAAGTTTAATAATTTTAAAGCCGGTAAATTTTTAATTCCGGAAGTCGTCTTTATTTGATTAGAGTTCAAGGAAATTTCCTCTAATTTATGCAAATCACTCAGCCCTTTCGTGCTTGATAATTTGTTTTTCGGAGCTCTGAATACCTTAAGTTCAGTCAGGTTAGATAACCCCGATAAGGATGTGATTTTGTTTTCGTAAAGAATTAAGTGCGTGATTTGATTACAACGTTCAAGTCCTTCTAGTTTCTTAATTCGAGTCCTGGAAACGGTTAATTCCTTTAGTGATGTCAAGGAGTCTAAACCCCTTAAATTCGTGAGCTGGCAATCGTTGATGCTTAGCAATTCCAATTGCTTTAAATTCTCTAGGTGTTTGAGTTCTGAAATTTTTGACTCCGTGTTTCCGCCGGATACGAAAAGTTGTTTTAGGCGGGTTAACTTCGAAATGGCTTCGGGAATTTCCTCTAATACATTTTTTTTATCCGTATTGCTTGACTTTTTGTAATTCAAATACTCACTTCCATCTGCATAGCTAATTCGTTGTTCGGCCAAGGAGAGAGACGTCAAGTGTGTGAGTTCAGACAATTTTTCCCAGATAATATTTAAATAAGGGTTGTTGGCGTGGAGGTCGCAGTTTCCCAAATCTAAAAATCCGGTTTTTTCCATTTTTTCCCTTCCTATCAACTTAATAGCTAGTGGATGTTCCTCAGGGTTGTTCGGAAGCCTGCTTTCTTTAATCGGATTCGGGTGCTTTTCATAAATTCGGGGAAGATTTTTTCTGATAAAATCCAGTTGCTCATTAGTGAAACCGATTTTTGAATTATCTCCTTGTAAAAAGCTTTGGAATACATCCCTAAATGTATTGTACAATTGACCCTTGAGACCTTTTGTGTTTTCTATGCACTTTTGTAAGGATTCGAACTGTTTGGATAAAAAGTAATAGAAATATATGGCAATTATTTTAGAGGATTGTTCCAGTCTTATATTGTCATATTGGATATAGTCATTGGTGATGATATTGGTTTTTATAGATTTGCAGCCTTTGTCAAATGGCGAGCAAGGCGGTTTTTTTGTCGCACTAAAATGAATTGGTTTTATGTTTTGAATACAACTCGCCATATAGGCTAATCCTCCATCAAGTTTCCTAGTCGTATAATTTGGGTGTTGTTGATAAATATTTATACTCTTTAAATATTCTCTTATTTCAATATCATCAAAAATGATTTCAAAAACTTTGGCAAGGTTTTTTTCCGGATGTTTTTTAATGATGAATTCCATATCAATCGAAAGGGTCGTGATATAATCCCCCTCATGATCATAATAAATCAACCCTTTTTCATTGTGTGTCATGGCCATGAAATAATATCCTCCCATTCCATCTGAGGCCACCTCCAAAAATGATGATATAAAAGGAATCGTTTCTGGTTGGGTATAGGGGCTTATCCCAATATTTGTCAATTGTTCCTCCATTTTTCTGCGGTGCATGAAGGATAGGTTAGGCCACAGATAAGTATGTACCTTTTTTTTAATAAAAAAGATTTTTTTTTGGAATACCTTATTGATGATGAGCCACTGTATCAATTTTTTTCCACCATGATATCCATAGTATTCATTAAAAAAGTCCAAATCCTTTTTTAATTCTTCCTTGAGATAAGTTGAAAGGCCATGGGCTTTGTCGCCATCCAAAAGTTCATTGAAATTCATAAAAGACGTTTTATATAAAAGAGTCGAACCTATCCCAAAAGTGCCTGTAAATACCTTCGGTTTCCATTAATATTTCATGTTTGGCCTTCGGAAATTCGACAAGTTCTACCAAGGAAGATTTTTTCGCAAAGGTTTTGTGATACCTCGGAGAAACCACCCGGTCTTTTCCCGCACTGGCCAAAAGGATTGGAGTTTTGATGGCCTTGATTCTTTTGGATTTCATCAATCCTTGAGTACTTCTGCTTGCTTCCTTGATCCATCGCCAAGTCGGTCCTGCCTTGACCAATCCGGGTTCTCCTTCCCAATACACCAGCCATCTTTTTCTCCTCACTTCATTAGATGTCAAATAACCTTGCGACTCTGACATATCCACCGAACGGGCACCGGGAGGAAATGCTTTTCCGAACCCTAAATTGGTAAAGAAGGAAGAAACACCCTTTACGGTTCCCAGCCCTAGCCCGTGAAATCCCAACATAGGAGAACAAGCGATTATTTTTTCAAATCTATCCGGGTATTGTTGCGTAGTACGAATCGCCAAATGTCCACCCATAGAATGTCCTAGCAAATAGTAAGGCCCGGGCAATTGCCCCGCAACCATCCTTCGGAAAATGAGGTCGCTGTCTTGGATATAATCTGTAAATGTATTGACATACCCTTTTTTCGTATCCGGCAATAAAGTCGATGATAACCCTTGACCGCGCCAATCGGCCGTTACGACATGGAAGCCACGATTCCGGAGTTCTTCGATGACTTCATAGTATTTTTCGATGAATTCTGTGTACCCATGAAATAACAAAATGGTCCCCTTCCGGGGAATGCTCTCGACAGGTTGCCAAGTAGCTACCCTTAAATGGATGCCATCCTTGGTTTGCAGTACGTTCACTTCTCCCGTTTCCGGAATGTCGCCTTGTAAATTGGTGAGTAAAAAATCGTTTGACATCAAATAAATTATTAGATAAGTAAAGATGAAAACTCGACCTGAGATTCCCAAACAGGAATTTAAATTAGTCCTATTTTTACTTGGATTCATATTTAATATGAAATAAATTATTTGGGAACAACTCATATTTATTAGATGTTATCACGAAATTTTTTGTAGGAAAGACAAATTGTTATTTTGGGAATAGACGAGGCATTCGCCGCAAAGCATAGCC
>JAHDCE010000356.1 GCA_020630045.1 Saprospiraceae bacterium
AAATCGGTAAGTTATTCTTTGAGCGTTACTAATTGCAATAGAACTTCTTATTTTTGCGTCCAAATTCAGATTGGAAGGTGATTGATCACTTTAATAAAAACAAACCATGAAAAAAGTATATGTAGTATCCGCCGTAAGAACTCCCATTGGCAGCTTCGGAGGTATGTTCGCTAATATCTCAGCTACCCAATTGGGTTCGACCGCCATCAAAGGTGCATTACAAAATGCAGGAGTTGAAGCCGGACAAGTTGACGAAGTATTTATGGGAAATGTCGTTTCCGCCAACCTAGGACAAGCACCCGCCCGCCAAGCGGCAATCGGCGCCGGAATCGGTTACAATGTTCCTTGTACGACCATCAATAAGGTTTGCTCATCAGGAATGAAGTCCGTCATGTTCGGTGCCCAGTCCATCATGTTGGGACTAAATGATGTCGTCGTTACGGGTGGTATGGAAAGTATGAGTCAAATTCCTTTCTACATCCCTAGGGCACGGTGGGGCTATAAATATGGCAATGGTCAACTCATTGATGGACTACAACACGATGGCTTAACCGATGCCTACAACCATAAAGCCATGGGAATTTGTGCTGACGCGACCGCAGAGAAGTATGATATTTCTCGTGAAGCACAAGACAATTTCGCCATTCAATCTTACAAAAGAGCGGCGGCGGCAACCGAATCGGGCATGCTCGAAAGCGAAATCGTACCTGTCATGGTTCCGCAAAGGAAAAAAGATCCCATCGCAGTAACCGAAGACGAAGAATACAAAAACGTTCGTTTCGAAAAAATCCCATCTCTTCGCCCCGTTTTTTCCAAAGAAGGAACCGTAACAGCTGCCAACGCATCCACCATTAATGACGGTGCTGCATCCTTGATTTTGGTCAGTGAAGCCAAAGTCAAAGAACTAGGACTAAAACCCATAGCTGAAATCGTAGCTTTCGCTGACGCCGCACATGAACCGGAATGGTTTACCACCGCCCCCACCAAGGCCGCTCCCAAAGCATTGGCACAAGCCGGCATGAAATGGAGCGACATCGATTTCGTAGAAGTCAATGAAGCGTTCTCAGTCGTAACTTTGGCTTTCAACAAGTTGATGAACCTCGAAGAAGACAAAGTGAATGTATTCGGCGGCGCCGTTTCGCTGGGCCATCCGCTAGGGACATCCGGAGCTCGTATCCTCACCACATTGAACAATGTCCTTCACAAAAAAGACGGTGAAGTAGGATTGGCCGCTATTTGTAATGGTGGTGGTGGTGCTTCTGCTATGATAATAAAGAGAGTGTAAACCAAACCTCACTCAGAGCTTTTAAAAATTCAATAATAGGAGGCGGCATTCTTAACCGAATGTCGCCCTTTTTATTTTTGATTTTCCCTTGGAATTGTTGATCTTGCCCTAAAATCGCGACTAGATAACCATTCATGGAATCCCATTGGGTTCAAAACAAGTCCTTATGGGTAACTTTTTAAAAATAACTAACGTATATCTTTGAAGAATTTCCCCCGCAAAATCCTAAACATGGACTTCATTAGATTTATTTTCTTTATAGCTTTCTTTTCGCTTTCCATCGGTATTTCGGCTAACGATACCCAGAAGAGTATTGACAGTCTCGCAACTTCCGTGGACAATCTCTCAGGAAAAGAACAGGTGGACGCTCTCAATAATCTTTCGACATTGTATCTAGCGGCAAGAAATCGGAATCAAGCGACCGCCGCCGCCGAAAAAGCGGCCACCCTTTCAAAATCCTTGAATTATCAAGAAGGCAAAGCCAATGCTTTGGACAACCAAGGAAAAATTTATTCTTCAAAAAAAGATTGGGACAATGCTATGGACATGTTCACCCAATCGCTACTCATACGCAAAGAAACCGGGGACAAGATAGGAGCCGCCATCTCTAACAACCTGATCGGATATGTACTCCTGCAAAGACAAGAAGTCAATCCCGCCCTCGAAAAATTCAGAGAAGCACAAACGGGAATGGAGTCCGCCAATTACGACCAAGGACTTTCTGAAGTGTACAGCAATATGGGAGCCGCTTATTTGGCGAAAGCCAATCCCGAATACGGAACTGCTATCGAATATTACCAACGTGCCCAACAATTACAACTCAAACAAGGAAAATATAGCGAAGCGGCCACAACGGCGCTTCTTGTGGCAGATCGGCAATTCAAATTAAAAGATTATGAAAATGCGATGAACACGCTGGGTCGTGCCATGGAAATATTCCAAGGGCTAGGAGACCCAAAAAACATCGCGCTAGTATATCATAAAATGGGAGAAGCCCAAAGGCTTCAAAAGTACCACGAGGATGCAAACGATTTTTATGACCGGGCCTTACAAGGAAGAAAGGCCATCAATGATCTTTTAGGCGTCGCCCAAACCCAATACGCCATCGCCTTGAATTCCTTGTCATTGGGAGATCGTTCGGCTGCTGAATCCAACCTTGTAGCTGCCGGAAATCTGCTAGAACAAATTCCGGTCCAAGAAGGAAAACCGGTCTTGTTACAAGGCATATCCGATACTTATGAAAAATTGGGAAACGCTTCACAAGCATTGGCATTCCAAAAGAGATTCTCTTTGTCACGTGATAGTTTGTTCAATGTCGAAAAATCGACGGCCATGCTAGAGATGGTGACTAAAATCGAGTCCCAATACCAAACCCAACAACTCAAAACGGAGAACGAAAAGTTGCTGCTTTCGCAGAAAAATGGTAGAATGATGCGGATTTTCCTCACATTACTCTCCGCTCTCGCACTGGCCTTGGTCTGGATGTTTTATCGCAGCAACAAACGCAAAAAGAAAGACAATGACCTCCTGCAAAAGAAAAATGAGGAAATCAATACTAAGAACGAAGAAATCGAACACAAGAATGTCGAACTCGACGGTCTGAACCATAAATTGGTAGAGGAAATGGCAGAGCGTGAATCCATTGAAAAGTCATCTTTCGCCAGAGATCATTTCTTGGCCACGATGAGTAATGAAATGAGGACTCCGCTCAATATCATCCGAGGTTTAAGTAACCTGTTGCTGACGCAAGAACCAAGGGAGGACCAAGTAGAGCCTTTGCGCACACTACAATTCTCTGCAAACAACTTGGTGGTATTCATCAATGATGTTTTAGATTTCTCTAAAATCGAAGCTGGAAAAATCAGCTTTGACAGCATGCCATTCAATCCCAAAAACATATTTGAAGAAGTCAAAGATCGTTTCAAACTTCCCGCTAAGGACAAAAACATTTCCTTAGAGTTTTCATATGATGAAAAAGTACCGGCCAAACTGGAAGGAGATCCTACCCGACTCAATCAAATCATTACCAACTTGATTAATACTTCACTGAAACATGCCGACAAAGGCACGATGTCATTACGAGTGGATGTTCATGAATTGGTCAAAAATAAAATGACACTTTTGGTCACTATGAAAGACCAAGGTCAGGGTATTGATGCTCAAAAACTGGAAACGATGTTCCAACGTTTTTCCAGGACAGCGGAAGACATGTATGACGATTATGGCAATTCGGGCCTAGGGCCGGCCATCGCCAAAAGATTGGTCGAACTTCAAAACGGTCGTATTGAAGCCAAGAGCGTTCCAGGAGAGGGTACTGAATTCAAAATCTTCCTCCCCTACTCCCTAGTGGATGAAAAACGTGCTGCGGATAACGGACAAGCAGAACCCAAAACTTACGAGGAGTTAGCCAACAAAAAAATCCTTGTTGTCGAAGACAATCGGATCAATCAATTGGTGGTAGCCAAAATGCTCCGCAAACTCGGTGTCGAAGTCATTACCGCAGACAATGGACAAGAAGCCCTGAAAGAAATGGAAGAGGCTTACTTCGACCTGATACTAATGGATATTCAAATGCCGATTATGGACGGTTACCGGACCACCGCGGAAATTCGGAAATCACAAGACCCTAGAGTCAGGGATATTCCGATTATCGCCCTGACCGCTTCCGCTTATTTATCCGAAAAAGAGAAGGCCCGATTATTCGGGATGAACGACCATGTAGGGAAACCGTTCGGCCCGGAAGACTTATTGGATAAAATCCATTACCATATCATCGAGGCAGTCAATGTAAGTTAACCAAATTGCAGATTTATCATTATATTTGCGCTCTTGTTTGAGCCTAAATGATAAATCTACATGCCTTCCAACCCTAAACCATTCGCATTTGGTTGTACTCCTATGGTTCCTACCATTCTTCATGAATTGGGGGTAACGGTTGCCATTAGTACTTATCAAGCGGGGAAGGTCATCTTTTTATCATCTCCCGAACCCAAGCGCCTGGTACAACTTCCACGCAACTTTAGAAAACCGATGGGCATCGCCCTCCATGGCGATCAAATGGCGGTCGCTACATTGGGTGAAATATTGGTCCTCACCAACAACCGGGAAATGGCAGCGGATTTTCCACCGCAACCCAATACATATGATTCGCTCTATTTGCCGAAGACCACCTACCATACAGGAATGTTGGACACCCATGATTTGGCTTGGGGCAACGACGGGCTTTATGGTGTCATCACACAGTTTTCCTGCTTGGCGCTTATGGATGGCCAATATAGTTTCACTCCTATTTGGAAACCGGATTTCATCTCCAAACTAATGCCACAAGACCGTTGCCACCTCAACGGATTGGCCCTAGTGGATGGAGCTCCGACTTATATCTCGGCATTGAGCCAAACGGATGAGCCGGAAGGCTGGAGAAAAGTAAAAACCACCGGTGGGGTATTGATTCATATCCCCTCGCAAAATATAGTAGCGGAAGGACTTCCTATGCCCCACTCTCCTAGATATTATGACGGGCGTTTGCTCATCCTTTTTTCAGCTACCGGACAACTAGCGGAAATCGCCCCGGATTCCGGTGCTGTTTCCATATTGGCCGAATTCGGGCGGTTCGTACGCGGTATGAGTAAAAGAGGAAAATACCTGTTTATCGGCTTTTCAAAAATTCGGAAAAACAGTAAAGGATTCCAAGATCTTCAAGTAGCAGAATCTTCCAATAAAGCAGGCGTAATTATTTATGATTTGGAGGAAGCGAAAACGGTGGGTGAAATCGTTTATCACAGTAGTGTAGATGAAATCTATGACGTCCATGTCATTCCGGATATGGTTCGCCCCGGAATCATCACCCCGGAAAAAAAAGTAC
>JAHDCE010000357.1 GCA_020630045.1 Saprospiraceae bacterium
TTCCTGTATGTGTCGTGTCCGACCAAGAATAGGTAAAAGGAGGAACACCGCTCAACATGGTGGTCGTGATATCTATCGGTTCATTAATACAAACGACGGTATCATTCGAAGTTTGGATCAAACAATCCGAAGGGATGGTAAAGTCATACGATTGCGTGAGACAGTTCAAACCTTCGCCGTTATCTTCGCTGAAGAAATTGACCGTAAGCGTGTAATTTCCCGGGAATAGCACCAAATCTGTAATTCGGTAGTTCGCCCAATTATCCATTTTGTAATGATATGCCGAACCGGTAATGATGAATTCAGCACTTTCTATATCACCCGAATAATCCGCTTGGAAGAAAACAGAATCGTTTTCAAAGTCAGCGTAATCAAATACATGACCATTCGTTAAGGTGTCCGTAATCCAATAATTCTCACTATTGTTTTTAACGCGAAGGCGTGGTATTGACATGAGATTAATAGGCACAGGGATGGAAGTTGAGTCAACACATCCGTTCGCATCCGAAACAGTAAGTCCGATGGTGCCCGGGCCTGCGAGAGTAGTCAATAATTCTCCGGTAGCTCCCGTACTCCAATCGTATTGGAATGGCGGGGTTCCGCCCGTAGCCGCTGCTGCGAAAGAAATATTATCACCGACACAAACCGCTGATGGAATAGGGAGAATGGCGTTTAAATCACAATTTTCTTCACAAGCGTCTCCTATACCATCACTGTCCACATCCGCTTGGTCCGGGTTATAGGTGAAAGGACAATTATCAACATCATCCGCCGTGCCGTCATTGTCCACATCTCCTAGGCAATTATTGATGTTGTTGTCTAAAATGACTAGGGGGATTTGAGCTGTTCCATCATTGGGAACATTGCTATTGAATGAAGTGAAAAGTCCATTAATTGAAATTGAATTCCCGGAAGGGAAATCAGTCGGAGTAAAAGCGTAGTCTGCTATATCAACCCATGTGTTATTAATGTTAGGGCAGGAGTTGGCTTCCATGCCGGGTTGCAATATGAATGTCGTATTGACTATTCCTGGAAGGGACGCATCAATAACGGGGGAATCCCAATTGGAACTACCCGAACAACTACCGCTTCCATCCAAGGACAAGGACGTAAATCCTTGATAGCTTAACTTGGTGGTGTCATAGGTGAAATAAACGGAAGAGTTTCCTAGTAAAAAGGAGTTCGAATCGGACGAACGGACTTGCAATTTGATATGTACCAGCCCATCAGTACAATCAATGCCTCCTTCGGTTCTTATTTCAATATTGCTTTGAGCCGAGACCGATAGCTGAAAAATGCTTAGAAGCAATATGAAAATGGTGGTAATGATATTTTTCATGATATATGGCATCCTGATTAAAGCTGAATCAAATTATTCCCTGATTTATTTTCGTTGCGCTTCCAAAGATTGTAATCTTTGTTGTTGACGACACCGTTACCATCTCCATCTTCCGGTTGGTACTGGTTGACGTCAGCGCCATTGGCTTTCCATTGGTTGTAGTCCGATATGTCATTGGTTCCATCTCCACTGAAGTCACCGGCGGTCAACATAAATACACCATTGGATTCTACCAGTTGGTTGGTTCCTTGTACGGTATCTTGACCCGTGGTGAAATCTATCATTGGTTGGGTGACGCTATTGACCGGGTTGGCGGTAATGACAGCGATATGATTCCTATGATATACGGCGACATGATAACTTCCGGGAGAGACTGTCTTAAATACGAGGCCTGTTGTTCCGTTTTCAGGGTCGATAACCGCTCCGTCGTTTCTGAGGAGCGCGGCTTGTCTGGTTACTATTATGCTTGGGTCAGTCGCATCCCTCAATTCAATCAATACCCAATCAACGATACCGGAAGGTAAGAATTCAACGGACTCGGTTCCTGAGTAGGAATGTGGGGCAGCCGAATAAGGCTGGTTCAATGGAACTAGACCTTTATCTGCCAAATCGGTATGCATTGATTCGGAAGATGGATCATAAAATCCTTCTAACATCAGGTTGATATCCAGTTGGATTTGTTGGATAAATGCATCCGAGTAACAAGAGGGATCGATGATGGATCCGCTTTTTATGATATTCGGAATTTTCGCATAATTGTGGAAAGAGGTCGATTGAATACTACCATCACTGATGCCCAACCAATCCTGCAAAGCAGTACGGAAGACGGATCGATAATCGAATCGCATTTCTGTAGCCGTATCTATTTTTCCTCCATCGTCAATATTTCCGATATTGAAATGAGTACCTACTACCCCCGCTTGTACCGCATTGCCGAAGACGAATAGGGGAGCGAGGGAGCCATGGTCGGTACCGAAACTACCGTTTTCATGCACTCTTCTACCGAATTCCGAGAAGGTAAGGGTGACAACTTTGTCTCCTAGTCCAAGATTGTTCAAATCCTGATGGAAAGCTTTGATGCATTCGAATACTTTGGCGATTCTTTGTGCGTGGTCTCCGGTATGGGGAGCGCCGGATTCAACCTGAGCGGCATGCGTGTCGAATCCGCCTTCGTTCGCTAAGAAGACTTTTGTCATACATCCTCCCGCTAATAAACGGGCGATGGTTTTGAATTGGTTTCCTAGGTCTTCATCGGGATATGCGGCACTTGAGTTCGAACCCGCATTGAATACTTCCGAAATCCTTTCCGCATAAACATTGGTACTGTTTTCAATTGCCATGATATGCGATATCAATCCGCCATATTCGGACCCCGGGACTTGTGTATGTCCTGCAGTTCCCAGTCCTTGAACCGATCCGTACAAACCGGTCGAACTGTCTTTGACTAGATTGGAGGCGATATAATTGTTATGTCGATTGTAATATCCCCGTGAGAGTTTGCTTGCACCGAGTTGAATCCCTAAAGGATCGGGATTTTCAACCGTCGGTGAACCGAACAAACCCGGATAAATGGCATCCAAGAGATTACCCATCCAACCGGCGGTTCCGTTACCGGAGACACCGTCACCACCGGTCAACCATAGGTCGGTCGATGAGAAGTGCGAACGGTTGGGATCCGGATAACCTACTCCATTGATGACATTGGCGATTCCCGCTTCATACATGGCCTTGAAGGAGTTTTCAATCGCCGGATGGATTCCTGTTTGGAACTCCGAAGCCAAAGTGGAGTCCAAGGTGACAATTGAGTTGGAACCTGTAGCCGCCAGCCCGATATTCGGGCGTAGTCCGATGTATGTTCCGTATTGTGAAATGGGAATGATAGTATTCAACCCATCATTTCCACCGTTCAGGAATAAAATGACAAGTACCCGGTCTTCGAAAGTAGGGCAGTTGAGCAAGGGTAACATACTCTCTGTCGCGAATGCTTTCAACGGAAGTTGGTTGAGTAGCATTCCTCCTGCTGATAGAGTAGTAGAGTATTTCAAAAAGTCGCGCCGCTTCATATATTATGGCTTGCTGAAGTTGTGAAAAGAATGGTTTACATGCATTGGAATTCCTGGGAGAACAAGAGGTTCCTGAAGAGGTTTTCCAGTGGGGGACGGACGGCATTATCCATGCCTGTTGTGATGAAATCCGCCCAATCCGATGTCCAGTCATAGGCGGGTATTCCGTCAAGGAAAACACCGTTTAGGAAGTATTCCCGCCTTTCGGCGGAAAGCCCTTCCGGAAATAGGTAATCTCCTAGTTCATCTACGATGATATGGGCTTGGAACGGATTACTGATGACACCGCTGTTTTTGATGAAGTCGACGACATCATACTTGATGTCAAAACCCAAATCCCCTTCTAGCATGAGGTCGGGAATACTATATCTTGTCGCTATGGAACCGGAAGTGATCCAGTTTTTGTCATATCCCGGTTCTTGGTAATAGGCCGGATAGCCGGCTACCGAATCCGGGTTGAATAAACGCATATCACCATTGGTACACAAGTAATCTATGATGAGATCGTTGAATGTTTTGTTATAGTACTCATTGAGGTCCGTTTCCGGTTCCGGATAGGGGAATTCGAAGAAAGAGATAATGGGCAAGAGGTAGTCAAGAGGAGACTTCAACATCCCGCCTATGGTCTCGTCCTGATTGTCCGAATCGTCCAAATCATAAAAATGAAGGCTATTTAAAAGTTGTTTCAAAGCCGGTTCGATGACATAATCATTTACCTTAAGAGTGTTTGCCATCGGCGTGATAATATCCGTTTCAACTTCTGCGGTAATATTGGGTTTGACGAAGAACCTGTATAGTTTGCGACAGATGTTCATCGCCGTTGCGTCCTTATCAAAAACCATATTGACAAAGTCATCCAACTCCCTGCCCATATCCGGAATATTAACCGCTCCGGTAATCGTCTGATTCGCGAAAGCGTGGCTGAATGTCTTGTCTTCCGTATTATGATTGAGAAAATAGGCGTAACCCAAGTTGATGCCCGTGTCGGCATCGGCGTAAGTCGGATCGGCGGGAACGGGTCTGCTACTTTTACGCCATCCCGTCAATAGTTTGGCGGCGACAACGATATCGAATTCTGTATAAGTAGTATAGTCCCCAGCTGCCACTTGTTCCCCTTTTCCAATGGTGAACAATTCGAAAAATTCACGGGAGTAGTTTTCGTTGGGGCTGTTTTTGCTGTTGGAATGACCATCCAAATAATCCAACATGGAGTTGGAATAGGTCATTTTCGTAGCTAGTTCTTTGTAGCTTCCTTTAGCATAGAACCTCAATAAGGAAAAGTAATCGAAATAATCCTGTGGGTTTCCCGAATCACCTTTGTTTACCACAAAGTTCTGATGCAGGAAAAGCATCATTTTGTGACGAATAGAAGTATCGTGTAGTGCTTCAGAAACCCACCAAGCCCTGATGTTATCCCGTTGGTTACCGGTAGAATTCGGCGTAGAGCCTCCTTGGACATTGAAATAGTTTTCAGTGACCGGATCCTTGGGTTCATCCCGAAACAAGGCAGGAAACGTGAACAATTCGTCTACCGCTTCGTGAACCTGTTTGGTGGCGAAATCGTCGATTCTTGCTTTGGTAATGTTGAAAGTACACCTGCGTAATAAGTGTTTAGCGAGCCTTTTTCCAAGGACACCGCTATGAGGTAAGATGGAAGCCATTTACTTCATGGTTTGGTTGTGTCAAAAATGGTTCTGTTTATATGGGAATTGCTAATGTAATGGAAAAAATAATAT
>JAHDCE010000358.1 GCA_020630045.1 Saprospiraceae bacterium
ACATCGTCCTTATTTTATTTTTAAAATTAACAAGGCCCATGATATGGATAAATATCCAAATTAACCAAGCCAAAAACCCCTTGATGGAATGCGTTTGTTTCGGGAAGTCCAACACGGCTTTATTCCGTCCGATAATCGCCATAGAACCTTTGTCATTATATTGAAATGGCTTTTGTTTTCCTTCCGTCTTAGTTAGATTTTCAGCTAAATTTTTGGCTTGCTGAAGGGCGGGTTGCGCCAGTTGTGGATGACCTTTAGGATAGGCGTCGTCTCCTTGGATTAAAGAGCAATCGCCCAGGGCGTAAATATTGTTATAAGGATATACTAAATTAAATCGGTTCGTGATTAAGCGTTTGCCGGCTCCGATACTTTCCTCGGAAAAACCTTCGAAAAATTTGGCGGATACGCCCGCTGCCCAGATGAGATTTCTTGATAGAATTTCATTTCCGTTCGATAAGTAAACAGTTTCACCATCAAAATCTTTGACCAAAGTATTCATGGTTAATGTAACGCCTAGTTTTTCGAGTTTCTTGGAGGTGTACTTTTGAGCATTTTCCGACATGGCAGCCAACACGGATGCTTGGCCGTCAATCAAATGAATTTCCCCGAGGTCGGATTTCCTTAACTCAGGATAATCTTTCATGATGATAGAAGCCTTCATTTCGGCTAAAATACCGGAAAGCTCTACGCCGGTAGGTCCTGCGCCTGCAATAACAAAAGTCAGGTATTTTTTTCTTTCTTCGGCGTTTTCAATCCTTGTCGCACGATCCAATCGGGTAAGGATTGTATTCCTAAGTGCGAGGGCGTTACTGATCGTCTTCATGGGCAAGGCTTTTTCAGCAATATTTCGGTTGCCGAAAAAATTGGTTTCGGTTCCTGTCGCCATGACCAGTATATCATAATTTAACTCCCCGTTGCTCAATACGATTTTGTTTTCCGAGGGAACGACCTTTTGCAGTGATCCCAGTCGAAAACGGACGTTCTTCATTTTTCGCAGGATTTTCCGGAAAGGATAACTGATAGCGGAGGGTTCCATAAATCCGGTGGATACCTGATAAATCAGAGGAGGGAAGAAATTATAGTTGTTGCTATCAACCAAGACAATCTCATGTCGGGTAGATTTGCTTAGTCTTTTTACAAGTTCCAAGCCTGCGAACCCGCCACCTACGACAATTACTTTTTTAGGTTTTTCCATTCTGTTTCCTTTAGGTATGATTTGAACAAAAGATGCTGTTCATAGCTCCTAAAGTATAAACATATCAAACGCTAAAAAGATGCCATGCATCTTTAAAACAACGACCGAAATCTCTCCCTACTCATCACATACCGATTCACCTCTTGTTCCAAATTAATCGGGCCGGGAATCGTCTTGTACCTTTTGATGAATTCGAATCCGATTTTGGGTAATGTTTTATTCGGTGCCGGATTGAGGGCATAAGGTTCACAGATGAGGCGTTCCAGTTTCATGTTTTCAAAAAAGAACGGAAGGGAACATTTAACGAGTTGTGTACCTGCCCCTTTGATTCTGTTGTTTGGATTCCAGATGTGCAGGTGCATAAAGGCCTCCTTTCCGTATTCGATTTTATTGATGTTACAATGTCCGATGGGTTCGCTGTCCAAAAGCCAAATGGTAGCATAAGCCGGCTTTTGGTCGTATGGTAGTGATATTTGTTTTTCCAACATTCGGGTGAACTGCTCAGAAGAAGGCATCTTAGTGATGTCCGCTCCTAAGGAAAGCAGATATTCCGGTGTCGCATCCGCCCAATATTTGACCAAGGGGCGGATGTGCTCATTCGATATTTCTACTGCGGTTAAATTCATGGGTAGTGTTTTATTGGAAAAAGACTTGGATAATCAATCCCAATCTTCCCAGTCGTCCCAGACCGTATCATCTTCGTCCTTGAATGCGTCGATGTCCCTTCGTTCCTTTTTCGTAGGACGGCCGGTGCCTCGTGCCCTTATTTCCGAAGATGCTTTTCCGATGTACCAATCCTTATACTTGTTCATTTCCTCTTCTGGAGTGAGATTTTCATAGCATTTGACTGCTATCGGGGCACCCACTCGTTTATTGATGAGGTCGATGGCTTTAAATTGGAGATTGAATCCTCCCTTGGAAACCAGCACGATTTCTTCGCGGGTCAACATATAAGAAGGCTTTACATTTTTTTCTCCGATTTTGATTTTGCCTGTTTTACAGGCGTCGGTCGCTTTGGTTCGGGTTTTGAATATCCGCACACTCCACAGCCATTTGTCTATTCTTACCTTGTCCATGTTTGAATAAAAATAAAAAAGGGCAAAATCCCCAATTGGATTTTGCCCTTGTGAAAGACTTGTCGTCCTAATTAGGAATTGACGGTTTCCGCCAATTTGGCTCCTGCTTTGAACTTAGCGATAGTCTTTGCAGGAACATCAATTTCTTTGCCTGATCTTGGGTCACGAGCCTTACCGGCTTTTCTTGCGTGTGGGTAAAAAGTTCCAAATCCGATAAGTGTTACTTTTTCTCCGTTTTTAAGAGTTTCCGCGACTGTATCTAGCAATGCATTAACAACTGTGGCTGCTTTTGTCTTTGTGATTTCAGCGTCCTCAGCTAGTTTGTTGATCAATTCTCCTTTGTTCATGATCCAGGTTTTAAAAATGAATAATTAGTCAAGCGGAGCAAAAGTAAACCGACTTCCCAGTAAAATCAAGGGGTGTAGGAAATATGTTGTTCAAAATTGGAACATTTTTGGTAATTTAGTGTGAATAGGGCCGAAAGTGTCCATATTTATATGATTATCCATTATTTGATTTTCCAAGATGAAGAAGAAAATTATACTTTTCGCGATAGCTCTTTTCCTAGGTTCCACTGTGGTGACCACTACTTCCTGTAACAAAAAGACGGGTTGTGCCATCACCGAAAAGGCGACGACCAAGGCCGGTAAAGACGGCAAGATGCCCACCAAGCGAGGTAAAAGTAGATTGTTTCCCAAAGGAATGGGGAAGTAACCGACCTACATGTTTTTAATGACGTTTTCCATTTCTAATAGGAGAAGGGGGCGTTGGAAAAACTTTCGTTTTTCACCTTTGAATATTATCGTTGCCGGTAGTGCGCCCGTCCATCGACGATCTAATTTTTCAATCCATTTTCCTTGATCCGGATCGGTCATGGCAACGACCTCTGATTGTAAGCCGTGCTTCTTAATAAAAGGTTTGACACGGGTGTTGATGCGACCGGATTCGTCGAGATTCACAAGGAGGACTTCGACTCCTTTGTCCTTGTACATTTTATTGAGATCCTCGACATGAGGAAGTTCTTTGCGACATTGCACGCACCAAGTGGCCCAAAATACGACGACGTGCGTATTACCATCGTTTTTTTCTTTTTCAAGGCGGGCTTCTAAATCTTCAAAATTTTTGTAGACGGCGGATACACTGTTTTTTCCATTGGTAGAAGTAGAGCTTCCCGTTGTTTTTTTATTGCACGAAAGTGCGATGGAGGTGATGAATAGAAGGAAAAGTAATTTTTTCATTTTTTAAATGGTTTGTCCGACACCAATTCGTGGTACCTATTTGACTTACGTCAAAAAATGTTCCCGGTTGTCCAAATGATTGGATTTGACAAATGTTATTGTAAAAATAATCGAAATGAAGAGGTGATGATTCGATGGCTTTGGTAACTTCGCGACATCAAATTTATTCAGGGATGAACATAGAAGATTTCCGTAATTATTGTTTATCAAAAAAAGGAGTGGAAGAAACCTTTCCTTTTGATGAAGTGACCTTGGTGTTCAAAGTCATGGGCAAAATGTTCGCCTTAACGGGATTGGAACGCGAGGAGTTTCAGGTGAATTTGAAATGTGATCCTGACAAGGCGGAAGAGTTGAGGGAAGAATATGAAGACATCCAACCGGGTTATCACATGAACAAGCGGCACTGGAACACGGTTTATTTTGAAAACGGATTGGACGATGATTTTCTGATTGATTTGATTGACCATTCATATGATTTGGTGGTGAGTAAATTGAAAAAATCCGACCGCGAATTTTTGGCAAACCTATAATTGAATTTCGAATATGTTTTCTATCCATAAAGAAGGTTATCCGACCCTATTGATTACTTGTCTATTCCTCTTGGTTTTGAATGCGGTCGCCGCACTTTATTTTCCGGGGTGGTTGTTCGTTTTACTTTCCATATTGTCACTGGTGCTGTTGATCTTTGTATTGCAATTTTTTCGAAACCCCACAAGGAAAATCGCCAAGGAAGATGACCATATAATATATGTACCTGCGGATGGAAAAGTCGTGGTAATAGAAGAAACCGAAGAAACGGAGGTACTGAAAGACCGTAGGATTCAAGTTTCGATATTTATGTCTCCTTTGAACGTGCATGTTAATCGTAATCCCATTTCCGGAAAGGTGGAATTTTCCAAGTACCATCCGGGAAAATTCCTAGTAGCTTGGCATCCAAAATCTTCAACGGAGAACGAACGGACTACGGTGGTTATCGCAAATGGACAAGGAAAAATACTGATGCGTCAAATAGCGGGAGCAGTCGCTCGCCGTATCGTCAATTACCTGAACAAAGGAGATGAAGTAAAGCAAGGGGAGGAAATGGGTTTTATTAAATTTGGATCTAGGGTAGATGTATTTTTGCCTTTGGACGCCGAAGTCAAAGTCAACATAGGCGACACGGTCAGTGGCAATCATGATGTTTTAGCGGTATTTGCTTCGAAATAATTCGAAATTTGACAACCAATACTTACTTTTTTTGTCTATAACATAAATTCGGGTGTCCTCTTGCGGACGAATGCCGTCTTAAACCTGTGTTAATATGGTAAACGTTGGCTAGTTGGACTTGTACTAAACCGCGTTTTTACATATTTTTGGACAAAATTCTTTCAAATCTAATCTTTAAAAATTCTGTATAACATGAAAAAGTTAATGATGCTTTGCACAATGGTAGCTTTCGTAGGACTGGCTTCCGTTTCTGCCCAAACTTTGAAACCTGCCTGTTCTAAAGCCAAAAAGGCTTCTTGTACTAAGGCAAAAGCTGCTACTGTAAACGCTGAATTACCTGCTTGCCCAACTAAGGCAGCTGCGGTATTGGCTTCACAAGATGAGTCTATCGAGACAAAGACTTGT
>JAHDCE010000359.1 GCA_020630045.1 Saprospiraceae bacterium
CCGGATGATCCGGAGGAAAACTACATACTTATGGGAAAACTGAAGTGCTTGCTGTGTGGGCTTTTGCTGGTATGCGGTTTTGTGCGGGCCACCGCACAAGAAGAACTCCGCGTCTTTTATGAAGAGGGAAAAGCAGAACAAATAAAAGGAAAATGCTTGTCCGCAATTGATATTTATTCCCGTATGGGAAATAAATGTGACGGTTCCAATTCTCAACTTTGTAATAATATCCACTACAATAGGGGAATGTGTAATTTGCTGTTAAGGCGATACCAAGCCGCCGCCGTCGACTTTCGATTCGTCGTAAATAATCAACCCGATGACGTGGAAGCCCTAGGGAAACTGGGACAATCCCTCCTAGGAATGAAAGATTTTGAAAAAGCGACCGAAATTTATGAGAAAGTCGAAAAATTAAGCCCCGATCAACATCATTATGAATTAGGCTTGGGAAGGGCTTATCTCAAAACATGGCAGTACGACCAAGCATTGAATTATCTGGCATCCGCCTACGACAAAAAACCGAAGGACAAGAAAACCAGAATGTCTTATGCGGAAGTTTTAGTGGCGATTGGACAACCGGACAAAGCTTTGTCCATTATTGAAAGTTTGGATGAAGGAACTCCCTTGTTAAACTACCTCAAAGGAATCGCTTACATGAGAAAAAAAGAATTCCTTGAGGCATTGAGTTACTTCAAAGCCGCCAAAAACGAATCCGGATATCCACAGATAGAATTCCAAATGGCATTGGCTTATTATCATTTAAATGATATAGGTAAAACATTCGAACAACTCGATTTGGCAAAAGGATTGGGATATAGTCCCGCCGAAGTAGAATACACCCGTGCTAAGGTTTATATCAAAGAAGGAGACCGACATTTTGCACAAGAATCACTACGGGAAGCACAAAGAGTCATTACCCAGGAAGATTCCATACATATTCACATCCCTTTACTCAATGCCAAAATCAATTGGCGCTATGGGGCATTGGGAACAGCGGTTAGGTTGTCCGGAGAAGCGTTGGCGGTTTGGAAAGAAAACCACGAAGCGGCTTTTATCCAAGCTATGGCACTAGCGGATCAGTATCAACTCAAAAAAGCCGAAGCGGTATTATCCGGTTTGAATGAAACAGCAAAGACAAGTCCCGGATATATGGTGGCGATGGGTGATTATTACTATCGTAAAGGCGAGTCCGGAACGGCACTCGATTGGTTGAATCAAGCAGTGGATAAAGACCCTCTGATGGGAGAAGCACATTTATTCAAAGCATTGGTGTTGCATGAGATGGGAAGAGACGAAGCGGTGGAAAGTGCAAAAACAGCCATCTCAATAGATCCGGCCATAGTCGATGCCCAGGTTGTTATTGCAGCACATTACCTAGATACCGGTAATAAGAAAGGACTGGAAGAAATGAAAAAGGCGTATTCACAGCACGTAATTTGGAGGCCGGAGTCCTTGTATAGCTTGGGTAGAATTGAAGAGGCGACAGGTAACCGAGAACGAGCCGCCGGTCATTACCGAATGGCAGCCGGCCAATTTCCCGGATATGGTAAATGTATGAAACGAGCGGTTTCACTGTATCACGAAGAAAAACGATATACTACCTTAGTAGAAACAGCCGAGCCCTACATAATGGAAATGAGGGATCATCCGGAAAGGGATATGGATATTTTCAGATACTATGCCGAAGCGTTATTTCAGACGAATCAAGCGGAGAAAAGCTTGAGCGCCTTTGACCAAATCATCGAAGAAGGATACGGACAAATCAGCGATTATTATTTTAGAGGCAAAGTCTTTCATGAACTACAGCGGCTAGATGATGCAAGAAAGGACATGAAAAGGGTGACCAAAGAAAGTCCTATGTTCGTTGATGCTTGGCTCCAATTGGGAAAAATACAAATGGATGTCGAGTTATTCAACAAAGCGATTGAATCATTCGACAACGCTATTGAAATCGTAGGAGAGGAAGACACGGACTATAAAGAATTATATGAGGTTTATGCCTTGAGAGGATTTTGCAAAACAAAAGCGAAATTCCTCAAAGGGGCTTTAGGGGATTACAACCACGGATTACAACTCAAACCCAATGATCGGGTCTTGTTGGAAAACAGGGCTGCCATTCATGACAAACTGAACTTTGACGAAGAGGCAATTAAAGATTATACCCAATTGATTGGAATGGGCGAAAACCTAGTACAACAGTATTTTGGAAGGGGGAAGGTGCATTATGAAAACCGCAATTACGAATTGGCGATTATAGATTTTGACAGCGTATTTATCCTAGCAGTCCGTTCCGAATTGCCGGCTTCATTCTATCAGATGAGAGGTAACGCCTTATACCATTCTAAGCAATACACAGCGGCCGAAAAGGATTTGGAAAAAGCGATTAAAATCAAATCTACTAACTGGCAACCCTTCTACTATCTAGGGCTCTGCAAATTTGATCGAACTGACTTTGTTGGAGCAGTGGAATATTTTGCACTCGCCCTCGAAGTCGATCCGGAACAAGATATCGTTTGGTTAAAAAAAGGAGATTGTCACAGGGAAATGGAAGAGTATGTTAAGTCCGTTGATAGTTACAACTCTGCCATACGACTCAAGCCGGGTAAAATTTGTTACCACTTGAGTAAAGCGAATGTAGAACGGCAAGATCATTTGTACGCACAATCCATTTCGACCTACAAGGAAATCTTGCGAGATCATCCTGATAATGTCAGTATTCTTTTCGGCCTAGGTCAATCCTATTCTTTCGATGGTCAATTCGAAAAGGCTGTGGAAGTTTACAAGAGAGCTTTGGCATTGTCTCCTAACAATTACCACATCACTTTTAACCTAGGAGTAGTCTATGAAAAAATGAATGAGAAAAACCTGGAAAAAGAATACAAGGAAAAAGCTCGATCCATTAAGTTGAAAAATGCGAATGCCGATTTGGACGCACCCAAAGAATTTTGCTCTTGATGGTGAGGTAAGGACTTACAAATAAAAAAAGAGGTAGTGCGTACACTACCTCAGCCCTAACCAAATAAAACCAAATTACTAACAATGAAAACATTGATAGACAACAAATATAAGCTTATTGTTAGAAATACACAAAGTGCCACTGCTTATTTCTGACAAGTTTTTTTTAATGCCTGCGATAAGCAACTTCATATTTGATGGCGACTCCTTACTTTTGTGTCGCCCATGCTTAAGAAATTAGACAAATACATAATTCGGAAATATTTATCCACCTTCTTCTTTGTGGTGTTGATTATTTCATTAATCGCTTGTGTCATCGACTTTAGCGATCATTTGGATGATTTCAATAAATCCAAAGCGCCATTGTCCAAGATTATCGGACAATATTATTTCAACTTCGTTCCTTATATCAATGGCTTATTATGGCCTTTGTACGCCTTGTTGTCCGTTATATTTTTTACGTCTCGATTAGCATTTAACTCCGAAATCATTTCCATCCTGAATGCGGGTGTCAGTTTTGGAAGGTTGATGCGTCCTTACCTGATTGCCGCCGCTATTTTAGCAGGCATGCAACTGTATATGAATTCAGAATGGATTCCTAGGGGAAGCAAAGCCAAAATCGAATTTGAGAACACCTACTTTTATAGCCACAATGATGAGGGGAAACGAAGGAATGTCCATCTGTTTCTTTCCGAGAACTCAAAGGTCTTTATCAAAAATTATATCAAAAGGGACAGTGTAGCGGTTGACGTAATGGTCGAAACATTTGACAGCACAGGCCTCCGCTCTATCCTTTCCGCCGATAAAATGACCTATTTGCCGGAAGGCAAATGGAGAATCGAAAAATACTACACAAGGACATTTTTAGGACTCAGAGAAGACATCCGAGAAGGAAAAAGCGTCGATACCACATTCAATTTGCTACCCGAAGATTTCGTCAATTATGACAACGCCAAAGACGCCATGACCTCTAGGGAACTCAGGCGGTATATTGAACGGCAAAAATCCAGGAGCGCCGGCAATACCGAAGCTTATGAAATCGAACTGCATCGACGGTGGGCGGGACCGTTTACGATATTTATCCTTACCATGATTGGAATGTCGCTGGCCGCCCGCAAGATTAGAGGCGGTATAGGATTACACTTAGCGCTCGGTGTCGGACTGGGAGCATTGTATATTTTAATGTTTCAATTCTCAACCACCTTCGTTACCAACGCCGGACTACCTCCCATGTTAGGAGTGTGGATTCCGACATTCATTTTCTCGCTAGTAGCCGTTGTTCTGATGTTCAAGGCGCAGAAGTAGTAGGTGCCGGATACACTTTTCCGCCTTCCGGCGAAATGAATTACTTTCGGCCCACTTCATTTTGAGAAAACTTATGATTTGGGTCGGAGTGCGTTCAATTGACGATAAAGGGCCGGATCTTTGGAAATCAATGCTCCCTCTTCCATTAAAAGAAATACCTCTTTCTCCTTCAAAAATTTGTGCTTCTTTTCACCGGCGAACATCCTGAGGTTGCGTTGGGACATCTGCAACTGTGCCATCATTTCTTCCGGACTTTCGTTTTTAGTAAAGTCCAATTCGGACGCTCCGTCAGTAACGAGGCCGATCATGGATATTTTGTCATCCTCAACCTTATATATACGAAGACTGTTTTTTTGTCGATGCTCTAGGTATTCGACCTTCGATAAAATTTTGTCAAAAACGATATCACTGAAAATTTCGATGAGCCCTTCCGCTCTGTCCGGATCTTGCGACTTCATTTTGTCCCAGTCATCTGCCGGAATAGAATGGGACGCTAAAAACCGGACGAACTCCTTCTCCAATTCTTGCAACTCTTCTAGGGATAGCCTTCTATACTTCATAAGATAAATGAATTTTTTGACCCGGATTGGCACCACAAAATTAGAAATAAAACGGTTTTCCTTGCACGACAGTCTAATTTTAAACAAGTTCTTTATTTGATGGAAAAACAAGCATTGCTTCCATTCTTTGCGTATATTGTAAAGGTATAGGACTCAATGTCATTGATTAGGTGATATAAAAGGGTTTGTTGTTATACATGTGAATAGCACCCAATCATAAATTAATGGCAATATCTTTTTTTGAAAAACTTATTCACATCCCCTTTTTCAAATTAAAATAGGAACGTGAAAAATTG
>JAHDCE010000360.1 GCA_020630045.1 Saprospiraceae bacterium
TAAAGCAAAAATACCCGAAAAGCATATTCCCTAATTATTTATGGCCGGGTACTTAGATTCAAGAAATCGAAATACAACCATGCGCCTTTATCCCGTTCCTTTTTCTGACATCCGCGAGTTTTCAAAAATCGACAAAGCTTATGTTGCTGAGGATTCCGCTTTACGCCCCTTCTATGCATATGAAACCGAATTGACCGAGTTTCCGAAAATCATCGAAAACAGGAAAGGGTTCGACTTAGACAGACAAGCATTGGTTCAGGGACTCTTATCCCAATATGAAATAATCCCGCATCAGGAATCGACCCGAAAACAAATACGGTCACTAGGGCTTGAAAACACCTTTACGGTAACCACCGCCCATCAGCCCTCCCTGTTTACGGGCCCTTTGTATTTTATATATAAAATCATCTCCACCATCAATTTGGCGGATAAGTTGAATACGACTTATCCGGAATATCATTTCGTACCTATGTATTGGTCAGGAGCCGAAGACCATGATTTTGAAGAAATCAATCACCTACGAGTTTTTGGAAAAAAGATAGTATGGGAGACGAATAGTGGCGGTTCAGTCGGCCAACTGGATACAAGCACCCTCCTACCTGTAATAAAAGAATTGTCCGGAATCTTAGGGGAATCCGCCCAAGACATCACTCGCATTTTATCCGACATATTCACCCGACATAAAAAATACGGAAACGCCGTATTGGAATTCGTCCATCGGCTCTTTGGAGAAAAAGGACTGATTGCTATCGACCCGTCCAGACAAGATTTTAAACGACTCTTTGTTCCACACATGGAAAAAGAGCTTTTGGAACAGCCCTCGGAAGCCTTGGTTGCTAAAGCCCATCAACAGTTAGAAAACGCAGGATTCGCAGGACAAGCATTTCCGAGGGCCGTCAATTTGTTTTATGTTGGAGAAGGATACCGGGAACGCATCGAACCCCACACTAACGGATATGAGATTTTGAATTTATCGCAATTTTTATCAAGAGAGAAAATTCTGGATGAGTTAAATAAATCTCCGGAACGATTTAGTCCCAACGTTATCATGCGTCCCTTGTATCAAGAAGCCATCCTGCCCAATCTTGCCTACATCGGCGGCGGTGGCGAAATCGCCTACTGGCTGGAACGAAAAGAGCAATTCAAAACATTCGGAGCCTCTTTTCCGATGTTGCTTCGCCGTGATTCGGTTCTATGGATAGATAATGGGACTTGGAAAAAAATGGAAAAATCAGGACTGGGAATCAAAGATATCCTAGGAGAAACAGAAGTGTTGATCAAGCGAAAGGTGAAGGAAATAAGTGATGCGGAACTGCAACTTCAAGATGAAAAAAAGGATTTGGAAAAAGTATTCGCCACCATTCGCCGGAAGGCGGAACTCATTGACCCTACCCTCTCCAAATCCGTGGATGGAGAATTGGCAAAGGCCTTAAAAGGATTTACTAACCTTGAAGGGAAAATGATTCGTGCAGAAAAGAAAAAACACGAAACCACGACTCAAAGGATTCGAACCATCAAAGAAAAATTATTTCCGGAAGGAAATTTACAAGAAAGGAAGGACAATTTCTTGCCGCTCTATACCAAGCACGGGAAGTCGTTTTTTGACACACTTTATCAATTCTTAAATCCTCTAGACAAACGATTTAAGATTATAATTGAAGAATAGATGTTATCCGGCTATGCCCGATCTTCGGGTTTTTCTAAAAACACTTTGCCCGGAATACAAGCCCCATATTGGCTGACTCCATTCCAATACCCTTCCAAGTACATTTTATCGTCCTTGTACTTGACGACGAGTTGCATTTTTTTCAAGCACCAATCCCAATTTTCCCCTAAATCGGTTTTCTCCGTAATTTCGTATTCTTCTAACATCACCATGATTCCACCGCGAACCCTACCCTTGAATTTCATTCGGGCATAATGGTCTTCAAAGGAGACATAAGCGTACCCCTCCACCTTGCTACCTTTTTGCTTCACATCGATTTCCATATAATACTCGGATTGGACGCCCCCGTCGTCCTGGGTAATTTTTCCTTCCCATCTTCCGTCTACCGAAATCCGTGAGCCATATTTCTGAGCAGAAGCGGTCGTTGTAAAAAATCCGATTCCTAGTATGAGTATGAGATATTTAAAGTTCATTGTTATAGTTAAGAGTGAATGGTGAATGAGGTATTTTTTTGGATGATGACAAGATAAGAACCTTTATGGCCCATGTAAAGTTGAAAAGATACAATCACATTTGATTAACACAAAACTATATGAATAGAAGAATTTGTATTTCGGACATACATGGATGTAACCGAAGTTTTAGGGCGTTGCTCGAACAATTGGCCCCAACTGAGGACGACACCATTTATTTGCTGGGCGATTATGTCGATCGGGGCCCGGATTCCAAGGGTGTAATTGACACCATTTTCAAACTAAGAAATGAAGGGTTCCGTGTGGTTTGTTTAATGGGCAACCATGAAAAAATGATGCTTGATGCTATGGGCGGGCATTACAGCGTAGCACGTTCTTGGTTGATGTACGGCGGATTGGAAACGACCATGAGTTTTAACCTGACGGACTTCAATCAAATTCCTGAAAAATACATCACTTTCATGGATGGATTGGAACGGTCACATGTTACCGACGAGGGAGAAATACTCGTACATGCCGGATTGAATTTCGGTAACCTGAACCCGATGCAAGACAAAAGTGCGATGATGTGGGAAAGAGACTGGTACAATCTGATTGATTATCATTGGCTGGGCAAACGAATAATCGTTCATGGGCACACACCTACGAATCGGGATAAGATCGAAAAGATGCTGGAAAATCTGGAAGAAAACCGATATTTGGATATTGATGCGGGATGTTGTTACAAATCACGCGAGGGCCTCGGCCATTTGTGCGCATTTGACATGACTTCCCGAGAACTGATTTTCCAACCCAATATCGATATGTAGACATGCCAGAATTGCCGCTCGAATTCGTAGAACAAATGAAAACTTCGCTTGGTACGGATTATCCCCGATTCGAAGCGGCATTGAACCGGCCTGCACCGGTTTCCATTCGATACAACCCTAGTAAATTAGCTGTCGATTTTCCCCCTTCCGGGGAAAAGATACCTTGGACAGAATACGGCTATTATTTGCAGGAACGCCCCAAGTTCACATATGACCCCTTATTTCACGGTGGTATGTATTATGTCCAAGAAGCTTCTTCCATGTTGGTGGAGGCCGCCTTCCGGCAAACCATGCCGTCCGCGGACGGCATCAAGGTTTTGGATATGTGCGCCGCTCCAGGGGGGAAAAGTACTTTATTGGCCTCCTTGCTAGGAAATGGGAGTTTGCTAGTAGCCAACGAAGTCATCAAATCAAGGTATCATATCCTCAGGGAGAATTTGTCAAAATGGGGATGGCCGAATATCGTTTCTACCTCTTCCAAACCCGAATCATTGGGTGGGCTGGAAGGGCTATTCGATTTTGTACTGGTAGACGCTCCTTGTTCCGGAGAAGGGTTGTTCCGCAAAATGCCGGCGGCTTGTGACCATTGGTCTCCCGAAAACGTAGCCCTGTGCGCAAATCGCCAACAATCCATTTTAGAACACGCCACACGTTGTGTAAAACCGGGCGGTATCCTTGTATTTTCTACTTGTACCTACAACGAGCTAGAGAATGACGGTTCGGCTAATTTCATTATCGAACGGGGAAATTTCGGTAAGGTCGATATAGAAACAACACACTTTCCGGGCCTTACACCGACTCGATTAGGATACCAGTGCTATCCGCATAAGGTCGAAGGGGAAGGGTTTTATATGGCTGTTTTCCGAAAGGAAAACCAATCTTTTCCCGGTAAGGGAAAAAAGAAAAAAAAGGGAGGCAAGTCACTAAAAACATTCAAAAAGGAGAACATCAAAAATGTGCTTCCGTTTCTTCAAAAACAAGGAGCGGAACTCACCTTTTTCCAAGGACGTGAAGATGAAATCAGAGCCATACCCACCAACATATTTGATGGTGTTCCCCAATTGATGAATCAACTTCCGTTCATTGAAGCCGGTGTGTCGTTAGGACTTTTGAAAAATCGTAAATTCATCCCTTCTCACGAGTTGGCCATTTCTAATTTGATAGCGAACGAATTTCCTTGTGTACAACTCTCAACACCCGAGGCCATCAAGTATTTAAAACGAGAAAACATCCACAACAATGAATGGCCAAAAGGTTGGACGCTCGTCCACCATCAACACCTGAATCTAGGATGGATCAAGCCTTTGGGCAACCGTTCGAATAACTACTACCCCAAGGAATGGCGAATCAGAAATTGACCATTTTTAACATTAATTCTTCATAGAAAAGGAATTACAATTTACGCTGAATCATCATTTTACCGTATCTTTACTGTAAGAAACAAATAAAGGCAAATCAACGAACAATATCCCTTTCCCCAATTCCTGTCCTTTTTTGTGGAATCCAAACATCACCCTTCGAGGAACATATCGTTGTTCGACAAATAGACTATTAACTTAATTCAATAATTTACAATCAAATCTAATTACCTATGAAAAAGTTTTATTTCATGATGGTACTCTCGTGCCTGTTTTATTTGGAAACTTCCGCCCAATGTACACCGGTGGATTGTTCGGCGAGTTTGCCGCCATTTGGAGGTATCTGCGACACCTTATTGATGACTGGCTATCAAGATCAACCTTATAGTGATTTTGAGTCATTTGTCTTAACCCAAGCTTGTTTTAATCCAAGTGTGGAAATCGACCCAACCCAGCCAGACATTGTTGTATTCGTCACTAATGTAGACAATATCACATTTGCAAACTTACCTGCCGGAACCACTCCCACCCCAAGTCAAACCTCCTATCAAACTATGCCTGGAGGTCCAACTTTAGGATGCGCATCTGTAGATGGCACACCTACCGAGGCAGGTTTTTTTGCCGTTCAAATCAATACAGTCGCAGATTTAGAAATTTGCGAAGGGATTTTCGCTGGAATTCCTGTACTAGATCAAGCATTCGGTTTCGATGTCGGCCTAGAGATCAAGCCCAACACTGACTTTGCAGGCTTAGCCGCCGAATATTGCGTATTCGATGGCGACGTCATGTTGACACCT
>JAHDCE010000361.1 GCA_020630045.1 Saprospiraceae bacterium
GAAGTGGATTTCCAAAATAACGGTTTGGCTATACTCAATTTTTCGTGATAACATTTATTCATCATTTCAAAATTTAATCAGATGCTTAGATTACTTTCAATACTTATAGGAATCGTCGTGTTAATGACCGCATGTTCACCCACCGGAGATTCCGCCGGTCAAGATGGAGGAACCGTTCAAGACAATACTGTTTTAGAATATTTGGCACCCGCCGATTTCAGAGACAAACTCGGCTTGGAAGGAGTGCAATTAGTGGATGTACGGACTCCTGATGAATGGGCTGAAACAGGCACCTTGTCCGGAGCCGCACGCATCAATTATCGCGACGCGGATTTCGCTGCTCAAATCGCCGATTTGAACAAGGATCGTCCGGTCATGGTATATTGCCATTCCGGTGGACGTAGTAAAAAGGCATGTAAAATTTTCAAGGAGGCCGGTTTCAAGGAGATTTACGAATTGGATTCAGGTATTTCAGGATGGATGTCCGCCGGATTACCTGTGGAAAAGTAATTTTTGTTTTGAAAGGAAACATTGTGGATAGGCTTTGCCTATCCGCCCAATTCCAACTGGTTCTTCACCAAATGATAATAAGCCCCTTTTAGTTGAGTAAGTTCCGAGTGAGAACCTTGTTCCACCAATTCACCATTGTCCAGCACGATGATGTTGTCGGCATCTTTTACTGTACTTAATCGATGTGCTACGATGACCACAGTTTTGTCCAACAAAAACTGTTTCAAGTTTTCCATGATAATCATTTCGCTGAAAGCGTCCAACGCATTTGTCGCCTCATCGAAAAATATATATTCGGGATTTTTGTACACCGCTCGGGCAATTAAGATCCGTTGTCTTTGTCCTTGGCTTAAACCAATTCCGTTTTGACCGATTCTAGTATTATATCCTAGGGGCAATGCTTCGATGAAAGATTGGATATGGGCTGTTTTCACGGCTTCCAATAATCGCTTCTTATCAATGATTTCTTCACCGAGTGCGATATTTTTGGCGATTGTATCCGTGAAAATAAAACCGTCTTGCATCACTACTCCGCATCGACTTCTCCACAGGCTGTTCCGGATGGTATTGAGTGTCATATCTCCCAATTTGATTTGACCGTCGGTGGGGACATAAAAGTTCAGTAACAACTTGAGCAAGGTTGTTTTTCCACTTCCGCTGGTTCCCACAATCGCAGTGGTTTTTCCTTGTGGAATTTCAAGCGAAACATCTTTGAGGACCATTGGAGACCCCGGGCCGGAATATTGGAATGAAACATTTTCCAAATTCAGATTCCCACTATCCGGAAGGATAGAAGCTTTGTTTTCCACTGATTCCTCTTCCTCCTTGTCGTGGATTTCGTTCAATCTTTCCAAACTGATGCGAGCATCTTGCGCCGAACGGATGAAGTTCATGAGTTGATGGATCGGGCCGTTCAACTGACCGATGATATACTGGACGGCCAACATCATTCCTAAAGACATTTGACCCTCGATCACGCTTTTGGCAGCGATGTAAGAAATGATGATATTTTTCAATTCATTTAAGAAAGAAGCGCCCGCCGATTGGTATTGTCCGAGTGCGAGATTCTTGATTCCGATACGATATAAAGCCGCTTGAATACGTTCCCATTCCCATCTTTTCAACCTTTCGGAATTGTGCAGTTTGATATCGGGCATCCCCGATATGATTTCGATGATGGTATTGTTGTTTTCCGCCATCTTATCGAACTGTTTATAGTCTAGGATTTTTCTCCTTTTGAGGAAAAAGACAATCCAGAGAACATATAAAACCGTTCCGGCAAGGAAAACGAAAAAGATGAGCGGGCTATAAAATAGCAAGACACCACCAAACACCACAAAAGTCAATAATGAGAATAAGGTGGACAGAGAGTTGGAGGTCATGAATTCCTCAATCCGTTGGTGGTCGCCGATTCGTTGAAGGATATCACCCGTCATTTTGGTGTTGAAAAACTTCATTGGAAGCCGCATCATCTTCAACAGGAAATCGGAGATGAGACTGATATTGACCCGCATACCGATATGAAGCAATATCCAACTCCGTATAATCTCTACCGCAGAATGACTGAAAAACAAAACGATTTGAGCGATAAGTATCAACTGGACAAAACCGATATCCTGGTCTTCGATACCATAATCGACAATGGCTTGGGTCAGGAAAGGGAATGTAAGTTGAAGTAACAGTCCTAGGGAAATTCCTAGTAACAATTGAAATAATAAGGCTTTGTATCGAAATAAATATCGGAACAAAAAGCGGAAGCCGCTTCGATTGACTTTTACATTTTCCTTTTCGAATAATTCCGGAGTCGGTTCCAACATCAATACGATTCCCTCGTCTTTGCCTTCATCAGTATCGCTGGCCCAACCTTCCAAAAACTCCTTGGTTGTCAAAGTGACCTTTCCGGAAGCCGGATCGGCGATTGATATTTTCTTTTTTGATGTTTTGTAAACGACTACGAAATGTTCCTGCCTCCAATGCACGATGGCAGGCAGTGGAACATCTTCAACCAATGTATGAAAGTCGAGTTTGGCGGCGAGTGTATTGTAACCGATGGTCTCCGCCGCTTCGCTGATAGCCCGTAACGAAACACCTTCCCGGTCGACATAAGACAATTCCCTGAGATACTCCAATGAAAAGAACCGCCCGTGATGACGCGCGATCATGCGGAGGCAAGCAGCCCCGCAATCCATTTGGTCGTGTTGTTGATAGAATGGAAAACTCACCGGTATCTCAAATTATGTTACCGGTTTCCTACATAGTATGAACGACTATTTTCCGAATTACTCCCTCAAGTATTTAATATCCGAAAAATAGGACTGTAATTCATTACAGCGTCGAATATGCACAAATATAAGGAAACAACTATCTTGCCGGAACACTTGTGGAAAAATCGTGGATAAAAGAACACCAAATCAAAAAATGAGGCTTCATGTTATTGTCTTTAATGTGCCGTTTCCGGCCGATTATGGAGGAGTTATCGGCGCTTTTTATCATATCAAGGCCCTTCACGATTTAGGAGTGGAATTGATATTGCACTGTTTTACATACGGCCGTTCCCCATCCAAAGAATTGGAAGCCTTGGCCATTGAAACCAATTATTATCCCCGGAATACGTCTTGGGTCAAACAATTTTCTTTGCGTCCCTACATCGTAACCTCTAGACAAGACGGAAGATTGGTCGAGAGATTGAAGAAAGACGATTATCCTGTTTTATTTGAAGGCACTCATGCTTGTGCTCTCCTAGGACATTCCGCTTTAGCGGAACGGACAAAAATGGTTCGCATGCACAATGTGGAATGGCAATACTATCACAACTTGGTGGATCTAGAATCCGTGTGGTGGAAAAAAGCCTTCTACGCCATTGAAGCTTGGAAACTCAAACGTTTCGAATTGCAGTATGTCAAGAAACACGCCGACCATGTTTTAGCCGTTTCACCCGAAGAAACGCGTTATTTTGAAAAAGAAGGATTCCCTTCCGTTCATTATGTATCCGCATTCCATGCGAATGAGCGAGTGGTTTCCCTTACGGGAAATGGAAAGTACGTATTATTCCAAGGAGACCTTTCCGTCAAGGAGAACGAAAAGGCAGCGATTTATATCCTTGAGGAAATATTTAATGACCTCACAGATATCCCGCTTAAAATCGTAGGGCGGGAAGCTTCGGATTCACTCCGCTCCATCATTCAAAAATATACCCATGTGACCTTGGAGTCCGATGTCAGTGAGGAGCGGTTCGATGAATTGATTCGTAATGCCCATGTCAATTTACTGATCGCTTTCCAGCCTGCGGGAATGAAATTGAAATTGTTGAATGCCTTATATCGTGGGAGGTGGTGTTTGGTCAATTCTCCGATGGTCGTCAATACCGGCATCGCTGAGCTATGTCAACTCGAAGACGACCCGCTTAAGCTAAAACAATCCGTCAGGTCTTTAATGAATCGACCATTTCCAGAAGGAGAAATCAACCGAAGGGAAATCGGCTTGGGCGAGACCTTTTCGAACATCGCCAAAGCTCGGATAACAGTCGATTTATTGAAATAAGGGTTTGTGCTGACTTTCCTATATTTGCAGAAAATAAAGCCGATAATTAATCATGGAAAAATTGAACATCAACCACACCGTAGTCGATCGTTTTTGCAAATATGTACAAGTCGATACCCAATCCGACCCGCTTTCAAAAACATTTCCGTCCACGGAAAAACAAAAAAACCTGTCCAAAATTCTAGTAGAAGAATTGAAGGCGATGGGTATTGAAGATGCGGAAATGGATGAGCATGGTTACGTTTATGCGACCATTCCTTCCAACTCGGATAAGGATGTTCCCATGATTTGTTTTTGCTCGCATGTCGATACGGCGCCCGATTGTAGCGGAAAGGATGTGAAACCGATTATCCATCGCAATTATGATGGCGGTGATATCGTATTACCGGATGACACAAATGTTGTTATTAAACCGTCCGCACACCCATATTTGAAAACAAAGGTCGGACAAGATATCATTACCGCAAGTGGTAAAACGCTCCTAGGAGCGGATGACAAAGCCGGTGTCGCCGAAATCATGGACGCCGCCCACTACTTGATGAATAACCCACAAATCAAACACGGCCCGATTCGTATTCTGTTTACACCGGATGAAGAAATCGGAAGGGGGGTTGACCATGTGGATATGGAAAAGTTAGGGGCTAAAATCGGCTACACGATGGACAGCGGTATGCTCGGTTATATCGAAGACGAAACCTTTTCCGCCGATGCTGCCAAAGTAACCATCAATGGTGTTTCCATCCACCCGGGTTATGCCAAGGGGAAAATGGAGAATGCGATGAAAATCGCAGGAGAAATATTGGCGGCCTTACCCAAAGACAGATTGTGTCCCGAAGCTACTGAAGCCAAGGAAGGATTCGTCCATCCCACACGTATGGAAGGGATTTTGGAGAAAGCGACGTTGTCCTTTATCATCCGTGATTTCCGTACCGAAAAATTGGCGGATCATGCCGCCGAATTAGAGGGCATCGTCAAGGAAGTTATGAAAGGATATCCGGGATCGACTTACGAGTTCGAAGTCATGGAACAATACCGCA
>JAHDCE010000362.1 GCA_020630045.1 Saprospiraceae bacterium
ATGGTCCGGTTCTTGTATTTCTGGCTTGGCGACCGATGCCCCCGATTCGATATCGTGTAGGATTGAATATCAGATTTAAAAAATAATTATTAAAAACAAATATTTAGGTATGAAACGGATTGTATTTTTTACAATGTTTTTGAGTGTTTTATTATTGGTAAGTTGTTCAGATGATGAAATTACTTCCGGTAAGTATGGAGAAGGGTATTACATATCAAATGAAGGAACTTTTTTAACCGGTAACGGATCGGTTTCTTATTTCAATACAAGAGACAATACCATTGAGAATAATATTTTTCAAAATGTGAACGGTAGACCTTTAGGTGACGTTGTACAGTCCATAACTTTTCATAATGGATTGGCATATATTATTGTCAATAACTCAAATAAAATGGAAGTAGTGAATGCCAATACTTTCGAATCGGTCGCTACGGTCGAAGGGTTATCATTGCCACGCCAATTTGCGGGTATTACCAATGACAAAGGATATGTGACACAATGGGGAGACGGATTTTCCGGAAGCATCCAAATTATCGATTTGAATACATTCACTATTACCGGTGAATTTGCTACTGGCGGTAATGGCCCCGACAAAATGACTGTAGTAGGTGATAAAATCTATGTTGCGCACAATGGCGGGTTCGACAGGGACAACATCGTAACGGTAGTGGATCCCTTCACGGATACCGTATTGGAACAACTGACATTAGGAGATAATCCCGCTGAAATCGTTGTTGATCGGGATGGTGATTTGTGGGTATTGTGTCAAGGTTATTTCGATTGGACGACTTACGAAACTTTCAATGGCTCGTTGATGGAATTGGCGGCCGATCATTCTATAAAGAACGACTGGGCACTTTCCGGAAGTGGTGGAGCCGACATGTCATTAAATGAGAATGGTACTTCCCTGACCTTTTTGATGGGGGGGCAGTTGAATGTGCAAGATGTTTCGGCAACGTCCTTGTCCTTGGAAAACGTTTCTTCTGCGGATTGGGTGGCTCCATATGGGGCAGGATACGACGGAAGTAATGGAAGACATTTGTTATTAGATGCCAAGGATTTTACATCTCAAGGTGAGTTATTTATCCTAGATGCGGCCGGAGTAGGGGTGAGCAGCCATTTGACGGGAGTCGTTCCGAGTGAGGTCTTTGTCCGTTGATTTGCAACCTTGGAATATATCATATAAATTGAGACAGGTTCGGGGATTTCCTCGAACCTGTTTTTCTTTAGAACCATTCATTGATATGGACAAAAAAATTCCTTCTCTTTCCATTTGGCTGTTTTTCGGCGGAGTATTGTTCATGTTTTTTCATTACGGATTGGGCTTGGCCTACTTGGTATATTCTTTTGGCTATTATATCTATCATGGTCTTGGGAAAAAAAATGTCCCTAGGTCGCTGGAGTCGATTAATGAGGGATATGGGCAATTCTTACAAATCGGTTTGGCCATCTTATTTTTTGGAGGACTCCTTGCCCTGCTGATTACCATGTTGACCGGTGGTTTGTTCACCTTTGCCATACTTGGCGTACTGACTCCGATTGCTTGGCTGCTTTATCTGCTTTATTTGCCGCTTGTATTCTCTATTATATTAACGGCTTGGAACATTTCTGTTTTTCGGAAGAAAAAGAATTAGAAAGGTGGAGTGTAGGTTGTTCATCCTGATATAATTTTCGTTCCGCCTTCCGGCTAAAATATAAAAGTCCCACCGGCAAACGCCGGCGGGACCATTCATTCCCCCGTCGGGGTCCTTATAGTCAAAGTTTAACGAATCTCTTTGTCTCCAATGTTTTTCCGTCTACCAAACATTGGATGATATATTGTCCTTGGTTCAGTTTGTTGATTTGGATGGATTGAGTACCATGATTCATGGATTGAGTCATAATGACTTTTCCATTCATGTCCCTGACAATAACTTGGATTTCTCCTTGGGCTTCAAGTTGAACATTTAAAATATCACTAGCCGGATTTGGGAATATTGTTACACTTTCCAAAGTGGATGACAAATCCTTTTGGGCTTCCCTGTTTGAATTGGTGGTGGTAAATGTACCGATGTCGGAATATTGAGAAAATGTTCCTCCTCCACAATCGGTTCTAAGGCGATATTGATATGTAGTTCCAGCTGTTAATCCGGCGATGGTTTTAAAATTGTTGCCAGGTGTCGATCCGATGGTCGTCCAAGAACTCGTTCCGGATTCCCTGTATCGGATTTGATATCTAACAGCTTCGGACAAGGGGTTCCATGTCAACTTCACTCGGTCGTTTGTCGGGTAATTAATAGTAATAGAGTTGAAGTCCGGAGTAGGACAAGTACTGGTGAAAAACCGTTGTACACTCGAATAGTTGCCCCACTCGCCATTACATTTTGCACGTACGCGATATTCATAAACCCTGAAATCATCCAGTCCTGTCAAGTTGACGGATGTGTTCGGTCCTCCCGCTCCGACAACCGTAAATGGATCGGAAGTATTATTGAGACGATATCTGACCTGATAATTTTGCGCATCCGTCAATGCATCCCATCCGACTAGCATTTCTGTATTCGTGACCGGAAGCGTGTAGATGTTAGTAGGGAGACAAGGAGCGGGTTCCACCACGGTTTCTATGATATAAGAATCTTCTGCTACACAACCATCGGGTGTGTTGATGTATACGGTGTATGTGCCGGCATCGAAGACCTCGATCTCAGGAGTGAATTCGCCGGTATTCCAATAGTAAGTGGTGTTGAGCGGGTCGCTAGTAGGGTCTGCGGAAAGAAGGGTGCCGCCATTAGGCCCTACATTGGCATCTATGAAAACCTCGGGTTTGGGACGGATGTCTATGGAAGCGACTGCTGTACAACCATTGAAATCGGTAACGGTCACATAATAGATTTGACTGCTGTAAACTAATATTTCAGAGGTTGTTTCGCCGGTGTTCCACAAGTAGCTTTGATAGCCGTCCGAGTGACTATAGTCTTCCACTGTCAAAGTGGCCGGGTTCGTTTCATTCGCGCAATATTCGGAAAGCGGCATAATCGGATATGGGGCAGCAAGGTAAGTCAGATCGAATGTGTCAGTGTAGGAACATCCAAGAACGGAATAGTTCAGGATATAAGTTCCTGGAGTACAGGGTTCGAATAAATCCCATGTACTCAATACATTTCCTGCTAAATCTTTCCACTCGTAATTCCAAGCATACCCAGCATATAAACTCCAGCATTCTCCTTGGCAAACTTCCGTATTTCCAATAAAACTAGCTTGGCCTATTGGAGCCAAATCGACATTGTATCCTACTACTGCATCGCAATATCCGTCATAAGAAATGGTGACTTCATAATACCCCGGTGTACAAACCGTAATGGTCTCTGTGTCGTCACCTGTGCTCCAAGCATAAGAATGGACATTAAAAATACTAGGAGGATTATCGGTATAAGCACTTAGGTTGTAACATTCGTTGGCACATGCTTCTGTAGGCCCTACTATCCTAGGATTGATTTGTGCTTCTTGATAGTGGATGTATGCATTTGCCATGCAATTGAGCCCGTCACTGGTAAACCCTGTTACCTCATAATAATGGTAGTCGGCTGTATTGTGGGATACTACGATACTTTGTGTGGTTTCGCCGGTAGACCAACTATATGAAGCGAATCCGGGGCTGGCACTCAAAACAATTACTTCTCCTAAACATGCTTCTGTTGGAGCAATGAGATCTATGGTGCAACTGGCCTTGCTGGAAAGTTGAAAAGTGGATACAAAAAAGAGAATGAATGCAATAGTGGATAAAAGTGAATGCTTTTTCATGACAATAAAGGTTTTTAGAAATTTTTTAAAAACCTGTAGTAGCATTCCACTATATAGAAAATAAAAAAATGACCTGTATAGTGGAAGCCACTACAGTGTCATTAAAATGGATAAGGTTGGAAAACCTTTATTTTGAAAATAATAAGTGATGCACTCGCAAGTTGTGATTACTTTTTGAATTTGTCAAGGTTTCCTTCCGGAAAAAAATATTTTTTGTTTTTATGGTACTAGATGTTATCACGAAAAATTGAGTATAGCCAAACCGTTATTTTAGAAATCCACTTCGTTATTCCCCTTAAACGTAGCTAGGGCTATGCTTTGCGGCGAATGCCTTGTTGATTCCCAAAATAACGATTCGTCTTTCATACAAAAAGTTTCGTGATAACATCTACTGATTTTCAGTATCTTTTATTGAAAAAAAAGCGGATCTGCCGTATGGCAAACCCGCTATAATTCGAAATAGGATGAATTTTATCTTATTCGGAATAGTACTTATAATTTGACAAATCTCTTTGTTTCCAAAGTTTTTCCATTGACCAAACATTGGAGGACATATTGTCCTTGACTGAGTTGATTGATATTGAATTGATGTATTCGATTAGATATAATCTTGCTCAAAACTACTTTCCCATTGATGTCCCGAATGATAATTTGTGTTTCACCATCGATGTGTAATTGGATGTTTAAAACATCAGAAGCAGGATTCGGAAATATGTCCAATTCGCTTTCAAGGACATGGTTGTTTTTATGATTCTCTCTTTCTAACCAAATGGTAAAGGTTGATATATCGGTATATTGGGAGAAGGTGCCTCCTCCGCAATCCGTCCGAATTCGATATTGATAAGTGGCTCCCGGAGTCAGTCCCGCTATGGTTTTGAAATTATTACCCGGAGCGGAACCAATAGTCGTCCAGGAAGAAGTTCCGATTTGTCGATATCTGATTTGATATCTGACAGCTTCACTTAAAGGATTCCAAGTCAATTTAACCTTGTCCGGTCCTGGATAATTAATGGCGACACTGCCTAAATCCGGAGTCGGGCAAGTACTGGTGAAAAACCGTTGTACACTCGAATAGTTGCCCCATTCGCCATTACATTTTGCACGCACACGATACTCATAAACTCTGAAATCATCTAGCCCTGTCAAGTTGACGGATGTGTTCGGTCCGCCCGCTCCTACTACCGTAAATGGATCGAAAGTGTTATTGAGACGATATCTGACCTGATAGTTTTGGGCATCCGGAAGTGCATCCCATCCAACCAGCATTTCTGTATTTGTGACCGG
>JAHDCE010000363.1 GCA_020630045.1 Saprospiraceae bacterium
CTTCATAGCGGATTTCAAAGAGATCATTGGCACCATCCCCATTAGGAGACATCATATTCGGAATTTCGAGTTTTCCGATAGAACAATCATCCTTGACACGAACGGTGATTTGTCCTTGTGTTTTACAGCCGTTAATATCCGTTACGTAGACATAATAAGTCGTCGTCCGTTCTGGTTTAACCAGAATTTCTCTACAGTCATAACACAATAAACTGTCCATGTCATCATACCATTCATACAAGTAAGCAAATGGATATGCTGTAGCGAGTATGGTCGTGGAATCTCCGAATATCAAATCGGTATCTCCGACTATATCTAAGTTCAAAGGATCGGTTACATATACCGTAGCGGAAGCCGTTATGGTCTCTCCTTTACAGTTTAATGTCGTAGCATAATAGGTCGTGGTCACTTCGGGGGAAGCTTCCGGTTCCGGACAGTCCGTACAACTCAATCCCTCTTCCGGATACCATGAAATTTCCGCTCCCGTAGTTGTAGAGAATAGAGTAAGCGTGTCTCCCGGACAAATCTCGCCTCCTTCCGCTACGATTTCGAAATCCTCCAAAATGGTGATATGGGTTTGGTAAATACTATCACATCCCTTGTAGGTTGATAATTCCACGGTATGCCATCCTTCGGTATTAAATGTTTCACCACCGACATTCACGGTTTCACCGGGACAAATAATGACACTGTCCACTTCTAGGAAATTCGGGAAGGCCAAGACTTCTAAATGAATCACGGAATCACAACCCACCGAGTTGGTATAGGTGTTGGAATAATTCCCGGCCATATAGTAATCACCACTGATTAAAATAGAATCCCCTTCACAAATTTCATAGGAGAAGTAGTCTTCTGAATTGGTATTCATGGAAACTTGTGTCAACAACAAACTGTCACACCCCTCCCATGAGATTAAAGAGTCTACATAATTGCCGGGAGCTGTTTGCCAATCTCCTCCTACAAAAATGCTGTCCCCTTCACAGAAAACTTGGGTCGCATACCCATATACGGCACCTCTCCACGACAATTCTATTAGCTTAACGGTATCACATCCCAGTGGGGAAAACAATGTGTCACGATAGGTTCCCGGAGCGTTCGCCCATTCTCCATTTATGAGTATCGAATCTCCTCTACAGATTTCTACGGCTTCATTTACAATAGGTCTAGGTATGACATCCAAGGTTGTCGTGACAATCGAATCACATCCGCCGACTGTTTCATAAACATCGACATAAACACCGGCTTCTCCTTGGTAAGCTCCTCCTAAGAAGATGAATTCTCCATCACATATTTGAGCGTTTGCAGCCATGTTGAACTCAGGAATGACAAGTAGCTCGGTGACAATGGTAGAATCACATCCTAAATAATTATTCAGGACATCTTCATAAAATCCGGGAGTGGTTTGTGAAGCACCGCCCACGAAGTATGAATCTCCCTCGCATATCGTCACCGTTCTCGAACTCATGGATGTATCCTGAACGATTAGTTCTGTTGTAATAATAGAATCACAGCCATTGGCCGCTAGGAAAATATCTGTATAAATTCCGGATTCTGTTTGCCATGCTCCACCGACAAAGTGCGATTCCAGTTCACAGATGATGACTGTATTTTCTACTAGGGATAACGGTAATACATCTAAAGTATGGTAAATGACCGAATCACATCCTCGATAGGAAATCAGGGTGTCGTTATATACACCTGATACGGATTGGAATTCCCCCGCAATTAACAAGGAGTCCCCTTCGCAAATTTGATCTGATAAGAAGGTGGAAATTTGACTGCTTACCGTCAATTGAGTGGTGACAACAGAATCGCAACCATTGATCGTCATCAAACTATCTGTATATGTTCCGCTAGCATTTTGCCATTCTCCTTCTAAAAACAAGGAGTCTCCCGAACAAATTTCAAGTGAGATTGGAACCGTATATTCTAAGTATAAATCAATTACCGTGGTGTGGATGGAATCACATCCATTCGCTGCAGCGAAATTGTCAACATATACCCCGGCGGTGGTTTGCCAGTTTCCTTGTACAAAAATCGAATCACCCGGACACAAGAAGACTTCTTCTTGCGTTTGGTAGGTCGGATTGATTAGTAATTCCGTTATCACGGTTGAATCACATCCATTGAATGAGGTGTACAAATCGGTATAAGTGCCGGCGGTATTTTGTTCGGCTCCGCCGACAAAATAAGTCTCATTATCACAAATGGTAACTGTTCGTAACGTTTGGGCGGTATCAAGGACGGTCAACTCCGTGATAATAATCGAATCACATCCAAAGAATCCGGGCAACGTATCGTAGTAAGTGCCTGTCGTATTTTGATCGGCTCCGCCGACAAAATAGGTCTCTAGTTCACAAATCGAAACAAACAATTCAGTTTGAGCATTCAATGGAACATCCAATGTGTAATAAATGACGGAATCACAACCCAAAACCGATGCTAAGGTGTCTGTATAAATTCCGCTACCGGATTGATATTCGCCCCCGATGAATACGGAGTCCCCTTCACAAATTTCAAGGGGAATAAATGTCGAAATTTGATTAGAAACGGTCAACTGAGTGGTAATAATCGAATCGCATCCATTTATGCTGGAAAGGCTATCTACATAGGTACCGTTGGAGAACTGCCATTCTCCTCCTAGAAGGATGGAATCTCCTTGGCAAATCTGTAAACTCATGGGAACGGCATATTCGTCATGCAATAATACGGTCGTCACATGTGTCGAATCACAACCATTCATTGCTGACAGCGGATCCGTATAAGTACCTGCGGTTGTTTGCCAGTCACCCGCTAAGAAAATGGAGTCGCCCGGACAAATGTATATTTCTTCCTGTGTCTGGAATGTAGGATTGACAATCAAAGTAGTGAGTACCGTCGAATCACATCCGTTGAATGAAGTATATGAGTCAGTATATAATCCCGGCGTATTTTGATTGGCTCCTCCGACAAAGTAAGTTTCATTATCACAAATGGTGACGGTTAAGAGCGTTTCCATGGTATCCAAAACCGTCAATTCAGTAATGACTATAGAGTCACACCCATTAAATCCGGGAATGGTGTCAAAGTAAGTGCCTGTCGTGTTCTGATCGGCTCCGCCGACAAAATAAGTCTCTAATTCACAAATTGAAACTGACAAATTAGTTTCAGCATTTGGTGGTACTGTCAAGTTAAAATAAACTACCGAATCACAACCTAAAATTGACACTAGGGTATCTGTATAAGTTCCTGTTTCGGATTGGAAATTTCCTCCCAATAAGATGGAATCTCCCTGACAAATTTCAAGTGGAATAAATGTCGAAATTTGATTAGAAACGGTCAACTGAGTGGTAATAATCGAATCGCATCCATTTATGCTGGAAAGGCTATCTACATAGGTACCGTTGGAGAACTGCCATTCTCCTCCTAGAAGGATGGAATCTCCTTGGCAAATCTGTAAACTCATGGGAACGGCATATTCGTCATGCAATAATACGGTCGTCACATGTGTCGAATCACAACCATTCATTGCTGACAGCGGATCCGTATAAGTACCTGCGGTTGTTTGCCAGTCACCCGCTAAGAAAATGGAGTCGCCCGGACAAATGTATATTTCTTCCTGTGTCTGGAATGTAGGATTGACAATCAAAGTAGTGAGTACCGTCGAATCACATCCGTTGAATGAAGTATATGAGTCAGTATATAATCCCGGCGTATTTTGATTGGCTCCGCCGACAAAGTAGGTTTCATTATCACAAATGGTGACGGTTAAGAGCGTTTCCACGGTATCCAATACAACCAAATCGGTAATGACTATAGAGTCGCATCCATTAGCTGCTGTTAATGTATCATAATATATACCCGTTGTATTTTGGTTGGCTCCTGCAGCAAAGTAAGTTTCTAATTCACAAATCGTAACTGGAACATCTGTAGTTGGAACATTTAATATCGTCAATGTGGTTGCTAGGACGGAATCACACCCTTGATAAGAAACTAATGTATCATAGTAAAGACCACCCATAGTTTGGAAATCCCCTCCTAAGAGAATTGAATCCCCATCACATATAGACGTTGATAATGGTGTCTCAATATATGGTTTGACAAATAAGTCCGTTACGATAATCGAATCACAACCTTCTATGGTGGCAAGCGTATCTCGATAAATCCCGGTATCGAATTGCCATTCTCCTCCTAGGAAAATACTATCACCATGGCAAAGGAATTCGGATTCATTAACCGTATATATAGGATGGAACAATACATCAATAATGGCAAAACTATCACATCCTAAATATGATAGAAGAGTATCCCTGTAAATAGCTGTGGTGAACTCCCAATTACCATGAACAAAAATGCTGTCTCCTTGGCAAAGCTCTACAGACTCTTGGTAAGTTATGTTCTGTACGACATCAAGGTTCGTAGTAACTATAGAATCACAACCGTTATACGCTGAAAGGGTATCGAAATAAATACCGGTTACCGTCTGGAAATCTCCTCCGACAAAATATGAACCACCATCACAGATTTCTACATCAACCGTGCTTGAAAAGAAGTCTAAAACGGTAAGTGTGTTCACAAGAACCGAATCACAACCATTGACCGCCGTCAATGTGTCATAATAAATTCCTGAGGTGTTTTGAGATTCGCCTCCTAGTACAATACTTTCCCCATTACAAATAAAGAATTCCAATGGCGTTTCAAAGTTCGGTAGTATCGTCAAGGTATTTTCCAATATGGAGTCACAACCTTCAATTGTGCTTAATGTATCATAATAAATACCGTCAACACTTTGATAAGCTCCTCCTAATAAAATGGAATCTCCATCACAGATTTCAAATGACAGCGGAGTTGTAAGATTCGGATGTACAATCAAAGAATTGACAATTATCGAGTCACATCCATCAATGCTTGTCATAGTGTCCCTATAAACACCGGTGACGAATTTGTATTCGTCTACTAGGAAAATAGAGTCTCCATCACAAATTTCAAAAGTAAGTGGAGTTTCATAAACAGGATGTACAACAAGTGTAGTTTGAACCAAAGAATCACATCCGTTAACGGAAGTCAACAA
>JAHDCE010000364.1 GCA_020630045.1 Saprospiraceae bacterium
AACAAAAATACCCTTGAAAATCATTATTCAATTACTTTTGTCCAGGTACTTATTTTTTCACCAAAGGAATCATAGCCCGTCCGTCATTCGAAATGAATCGAATAAAGTACATACCCTGAGTTAAAGATGAAACATCGCCGGAAACGGAATGCCGGTCAAAAGTCAATGGGACGGATATGACCTTTCCGGTAACATCCAGTATTTCTAATTGAACATCTTGGATGTTATTGGGGATTCCACTGACGTGGAATGTCCCTGTTGTCGGATTGGGCGAAACGAATATGTTCGAAAGTATTTCCGTTTCATTCAAATGACTCGTTACGATATTTACCCATTGGCAAATGGTGTCAACGGTATAAAAGTTGGATACGGTCAGGCAAACCTCATAAAGTCCGTCCTCAGCATAAGTATGCGTCGGATTCTCCTCGTTACTCATGTTGCCATCTCCAAAATCCCATTCCCACTCAAAAGGATTGTTCTGTGACAAATCTGTAAAAGTCACCTCTAGGTCTTCTGCCGCAAAATCAAATCCGGGTATGACCGCAGCGGGTATGAATCCTAGGATGACATTCTTGGTTGTATTGGTGAAAATGGGGGGATTGAAATCAAAGTAAATTCCTGCCGAATTGTTGATTTCGGTAAATTCCGCCAAGTCAGACTTAGGATAAATGGAAAAATTGACGAATCCATGGCTCGCCGGTTCGTTGACGATACTATCAGGTAGCAAAATATCGTCAAATGAAAACGTTAACTGCCCTGTCTCATCATTGAAATCCAATCGGTAATCATGACTGGCCGTACTTGGACGCAATGTCGTCCAATCCAAATCTTTGTCCAACACATCTTTAATGACAATATTGAATGCGGTATCAGTACCCGTATTTTGAAACCGAATGGTATAGTCCAATCGCTCATCCGTAGTGATGAAATTTTGGGTGTAGGTCTCGAATTCCGCTCTAGCGGGACGGACGAGTTTGTCATTCGGGTCATAAGCGCAATTGATTTCCGAAAGGAAAGTCGAGAAACCGGACAATGAAAGCCCGCCACCACCATCAGTATGATAAGCGACCAATGGCATTTCAATAAAACTACCGATAAATTCAGGGCCGGCAATAGTGAATTCCAAGTAAACCTGTCTAGAATCGTTAGGGAGCAAATCCGTATAATTCCAAAACATCGTATCTCCCACCGTTTCATCCGGCATGGGGAGTACCTGTACCAAATTGGTCAAATCACTGACTAGCAACCCGGCTTTTCCACTGCTTTTTACGCATCCCTTATTTTCAAATTGGAAGGTAAAGGGAACGGTGAATCCGCAACGTGTAGGAGCGGAAGTCAGCATGGGTTCTACCTGCTCATAACTGCTAATCGGCTTGACGCCGAAATCGTAGGGGTTGGAAGGTGAGGTGAAGTCGGATATGATAATTGTATAAGATAAATCAGGTGTCGATATTTCGAAGCAATCATCTAGCTCAGGAGCAATGGTATATGCACCATTCTTCACAACGAACTTGAATGAATTGTTACCATCCGCTGAACCGGTAAATGCAATATAGGGGTCGGGTGAAATGCTGATGGGCATGTTTTTTAATAAAGGTTCGCCGGGATCAAAGACACCATCCTCATCTTCATCTAAAAAGACCCTTCCGGAAATGATTTTGTCAGATCCTTCAATCGCATAATTTTGATAATACAATATATTGCCCGAATAACCGACACTGACCAAATCAGAATCACCGTCGTTATCCAAGTCTACAGGAATACAACTCCAACTGGTCAAGGAGCTATCTATTGTCGTATTGAATGAATAGGTGCCGTCTTCATTGGGGCTATACATGTAAATTGTACCATCATCATTGGAGTTTGTAATGATGTCTCCGTCACCATCATTGTCCACATCAAGGAAAAAGGTGTTCCTAGGAAAACCGACATTGGGTATCAGCGGAAGTTCCGTGCCGAATGTTCCGTCTCCATTATTTAGGTAATAAGATACTTTATCGTCATCTCTGGAAGATGCGACCAATTCCAAGTAGCCATCCCCATTCAAATCGTATGGATAGACGCTGAAAGGCGAGTCGAAACTATTGTCAATAACGTGTTCGGTGAAGCTGAATCCACCATTGTTTTCTACCCAATAAACCTCTCCGTAACCGACAAGGTTGCCGCCGACGAAGTCAAGGTCGCCGTCGTTATCTACATCTGCGATTTCCGAAATCCTTCTAGGGGAGGCGAGCGGTGTTGCCGGGCCGAAATTCATGTCTCCCAAATTTTCCATATATCTAGGATTAGAAAAAGTCTCAAGTATTAAGTCCTGATCACCGTCATTGTCCAAGTCTTCGGTAAGACCTTTTACGAATTGTCCTAAATAAATAGATGTGGCGAAGTTGCCTCCTCCTAGGTTTTCATAAATATAGGCTCCGTCATCTTCCGTAGCGACAAGACAGTCCAAGTCGCCGTCACCGTCCAAATCTTCCAAGTCGATGGATTCGGGTTCTGTAGTGCCGCCATAATACTCGATGAGAATGGCTTCCGAAAAAGTCATGTCACCGAGATTGCGGTACCAGACGAATTTTCGACTATCCCTTGACGCTACTGCGACATCTTGGAGACCATCACCATCTATATCTCCTGAAGTGACCCACAAATTCGCGAACACGCCATTGTATATTAATTCGGAAACGAATGACTCGTTTGTGCCCGGATTCGTAGCTCCATAAAGTTTACCGGAAAGGCTGTATTTCAAATCCAAATCACCGTCACCGTCAAAATCGGCGAAGGTCGTCTCGGTAAAACCTGACGATAGTATCGTCTTTGCCGATGCGACATCGAATGTTCCATCACCATTACTCGGATAAAATGTGATATTGGAATTATCGGGAGACATGGCAATGATGTCCGGGCTTCCGTCATCATTCATGTCCATGATTTTAATATCATCTAAAGGATGTGGAGAAATGAACAGTGTTGATGAGTCGGCATATGTTCCCCCTCCTAGGTTTTCTACCCATCTGATGGGCATGCCGGCACTGTCATAACAGCCTATGAAATCTTTGTCTCCGTCATTGTCCAAGTCCACGATGCGCAACATGGAGAAAGATGCGCTTCCGAATGATTCTATACCTGCCGTCGAAAATGTTCCGTCACCATTATTTCTTTCGACGGTAATTAATCCGGTGTAATTCGTTCGGATGATGTCCATGTCACCATCACCATCATAATCGAAAACTTCAAGATGTTTCACAGTCGTGATATAATTGCTGATACTTTCCGGACCGGTGAAACTCCCCGGTGAAGAGGCGCTATTTCGATAAATCGTGAGCGACTCTTCATAGTCGCAGTGTAAAACAATGTCAGGCGTCCCATTTTGGTCAATATCCCCAACCGCAAGGTGCGACGGTCTTTCCGGGATACCCGTCAGGAATGTTTCTTGGGTAAATAGACCATTTCCTTCATTGAAAAGAATAGAGCCACGGTCGGTAGTCGAAGATATTCCGACAAGGTCTAAATCGCCATCTAAATCCATGTCCACTATTCTTAAATCATAGATGGAACCGACGCCTACCCGAGCCTTTATCTTTTCGGAAGAAATTTGTAAATCACCATCATTCAGGTTTTCAAACCAGCCAAAACCAGAACCTCCGGAGGCTACGATATCGGGTTTGCCGTCATTGTTTAGGTCTGTGTTTTGTAAATCGAGGAAACCAATTACGCTTCTTTCCATATACTGTCTAGGGCCAAACTGACCGACAACAACAAAAGGAAATAAAAAAATGATGGATAAAATGGTAATGGGTCTATTCATTAAATTGAATTTATATGTTGATTCTAAAACAAGTTCAAAGTGTTGTTGTAGTAAAGATAGCGGTAAGCTAAAAATGTGACTGTCGGTAAGTGCCGGAAATTAAAAAACGTATCAGCGCTAAAGTTGTAGTCCGTCTTTTGATTATGCTTGCCTGTGTTTTTTGAAATAAAACGGGACTCATATTGCAATATGAATCCCGTTTTTATTTCACCTTAAAATTTGAATTACGCATCTATTTTAGCATACTTCGCATTCTCTTCGATGAATTTTCTCCTAGGAGGAACCTCGTCGCCCATCAGCATGGAAAATACACGATCGCACTCTAATGCATCTTCAATGGTGACCTGTCGCAAAATCCGACTGTCCGGATCCATGGTGGTTTCCCACAATTGTTCCGCATTCATCTCACCCAGACCCTTGTAGCGTTGGATCTTGATACCGGAATCACGCCCTTCCCCTTTGGAGTAAGAACCGATGGCTTCTTCACGTTCTTCGTCGTTCCAGCAGTAGCGGAATTGTTTTCCTTTGGAAACGCGGTACAACGGCGGAGCGGCGATATAAACGAAACCGTCTTCCACTAATGGTTTCATGTAACGGAAGAAGAAAGTCAATATCAATGTAACGATGTGGCTACCGTCGATATCGGCATCACACATGATGACGATTTTGTGATACCTCAACTTCTCAACATTCAGGAATCGTTCTCCTTCGCGTTCTTCGATACTGACACCTAGAGCAGTGAAGATGTTTTTGATTTCCTCGTTGTCGTAGATTTTATGTTCCAGCGCTCACATTGAGGATTTTTCCCCGTAAGGGGAGAATCGCTTGGAAATTACGGTCACGGCCTTGCTTGGCAGTACCACCGGCCGAGTCCCCCTCCACTAAGAATATTTCGGAATCTTCCGGGCTTTTCGAAGAGCAATCCGCCAATTTGCCGGGAAGGCCGCTGCCGGTCAACACGTTTTTGCGTTGTACCATTTCACGGGCCTTACGGGCTGCATGTCTCGCTGTTGCCGCTAGGATGACTTTATCAATGACACGCTTCGCTTCGCTAGGGTTCTCTTCTAGGAATTGTTTGAGTATATCACCCACACATTGGCTTACGATAGCGGTTACCTCCGAGTTCCCGAGTTCTCCCTTGGTTTGGCCCTTGAATTGTGGTTCTGGTACCTTTACAGCAACTACGGAAGTCAATCCTTCACGGAAGTCTTCACTAGAAAT
>JAHDCE010000365.1 GCA_020630045.1 Saprospiraceae bacterium
TCCTTGGCAAAATTCCATTTCATATTAAAGAAAAAAATAATTTTTAACAGGCTCTAAGTACCCGGCCATAAATAATCAGGGAATATGCTTTTCGGGTATTTTTGTCCAGGTACTTAATCAAAAAAAGGTCGAATCCTTACGGATTCGACCTTTTTAAATATCGATTTATAACAATTACAAATCTTTGGAACGCGGACGTGAGGCATAATTCACCTTCAACTGTCCCGCCTTACGGAGTTCGATTTTCACATCAGTAACGAAACCCATTGTAACATCTGAATCCACGCGAAGTGAAGCGATCATCTTATCACGTAAACCTTCTGCAACAGTTCTTTTCGCCTCTTCCAAGAAGTAAGGAATCTGGTCAATCCCCACAATCCTGTCATTCAACTGAAGACGTGGAGAGGTACCATATTGTCCTTGGTAATTCTTGGCCGGTTTACCAATATAAAGATAAGTAACCAAACTTCTATTTTCGAGTTTTTTCAGTTCCGTAGCTTCCGGTGTAATTACATCGACTTTCAAATCATCTTCTTTGATAACGGTAACCACCATAAAGAAGAAAAGTAACATGAAAACGATATCCGGCAATGAGGCGGTACTGATACCCGGTGTGGTGTTACCCCGCTTTTTGCTAAACTTAGACATAATTCACGATTGATGGTGAAAAAATTTGGAAATCCTTTGAATCAAACAATCTCGTTATTGCTCACCGTAATCGGTGGGTTCGGCTTCGGAGATAACCAAAGGAATAGAACGTTGGACTTCCTTACGGATTTCCTTTTGTTCCGGATCATACGGATCTAAATCTTGGTACTTTACATTGTACTTCGATTCGGTATATTCCGTCCAAAGTTCATTATAGGCACCTTTCAACTCATTATAGACCATAAGATACGTTTCGTACTTCGTACCACGGTCATTTTTGAGTGAAATAATCGCCTTGGATGGCTTCTCCGCCAAATCTTCACGTCCTTGCGGATTCATGATAAATTCTTTGGCATTCGTCCTCAGCTCTTTCGGGTTCATTTCTTCACCACGAACAAGAAGCTGATTATTGGCATTTACCAAAACGGAGTAAACATTCCTTGTATTTAATTGGGTAGGATCCACTTCGTCCTCAGACCACGGCGGTAATTTTACCGGAATACCCTTTTCAGAGTTGATGGTCGTAGTTACAAGGAAGAAAATCAAAAGCAAGAAGGCGATATCTGCCATAGACCCTGCATTGATTTCTGTGGACATCCGCCCCTTTTTTCTTTTTCCTAACATGATAGTAAAAGATTATGATTAACGGAAAAAGTTCATCACTTCAGAAGCGATAAGCCCTATACAAGCAGCACCTAACAGTGCGGCAGTCGTCCACAAGGAACCGGAAATGAATTTACTGGAGCTGTTGCTTACATCAAATCTTGTTTGGGCGTCTATCACGAAATCCGCATCAGTCGCAGGATTTGACATGAAGTAACAAATCAAGAAAATAAGCAATAAAGCACCAATTCCGATTAGTCCTTTCAAAGATCCTTTGATATCCATGACGATTCCAAGAATACTGAAAAGAAATATAGCAATGGCTCCTAAAACGGTAAGTGCGAAAGCACCGAATATACCGATATTAAAGGCACCTGTATTTGCTGCTCCCGTCCAATCTTTTTCTTCAATCAATGGAGAGAATTCGCCGGATTTCATTCCAACTAATGCAAAATAAAGTATTACAATCAGTAAGCCGAGACCTAGTCCGAAGTACTGACCATACCTAGATAGAAATTGATAAATCATGATGGTCAATCATTTAACACATTCCTTCCGTGGAAAGAATGTAGGAATTAGGAAATCGGATTACTTCTTAAACGTATTATTAGCAACCATCAAGTCAATCAAAGCGATGGAAGATTCTTCCATTTTGGTAACGATACCATCTACTTTGGAAACGATGTAGTTGTAAAATATTTGAAGGATAATCGCAGTAATCAAACCGAATACCGTTGTCAGAAGTGCGACTTTAATACCCCCTGCAACATCACCGGCACGAATTTCACCAGCCGCTTCGATTGTATCGAAGGCTTGGATCATACCGATTACCGTACCCATGAAACCAAGCATCGGTGCGATAGAGATGAAAAGGGAAATCCAAACCAACCCTCTTTCGAGAAGTCCCATTTGGACGGCACCATAAGAAACAATGGCTTTTTCAACGGCTACCGGTCCTTCACCAGAACGCTTAAGGCCTTCATAAAGAACGCTGGCAGTAGGGCCTTGGGTGGATTTACACACCTCCATGGCACCTTTTACATTGCCGGTTTTTAAATTGTCGTCGATGCTCTGAAGCAATTTTCCAGTGTTGGCTGATGCGATATTGAGTGTAATGATACGCTCAAGACAGAATGCCAAACCTAGGATCAAAGCTACAAGAACGAAGCTCATGAAGAACCATCCACCTTCAATAAATTTTTCTTTCAAAACTTGGAAAGAACTGGCTGCGTAACTCGCGTTTGTTACGAAGGTGACGAGTCCCATTACCAAAACAGGTACAAGATACTTGCGCATGATGAGAAGTTTTAAATATGTCAGATTTAGTTAATAGGATACTACCGGATCGAATCCGGTCGGTAGTTAATTTAAGATGGCGGAGAGAGAGGGATTCGAACCCTCGGTACCCCTGTGGGGATACACTCACTTTCCAGGCGAGCCCGTTCAACCACTCCGGCACCTCTCCAAAATTAAGGATGCTTTCACCCTTTTTTTAATATGTCACTATCTCTAGCAGCGGTAAAATTAGAATTTTTACGTTATCAAACAAAAGGTGAGAATAATTTTTCAGCATTCAATGTGGTAACCTCCGCAATTTTTTCCACTTCCACACCTTTAATTTCAGCTAATTTCCGGGCGATTATCGGAATATTCGAACTTTCGTTTCGTTTACCTCTGTTCGGAGCGGGAGACAAATACGGAGCATCGGTTTCTAATACCATTCGCTCTAAATCAAGGGTTTTTAATACCTCACGAACATTTTCTCCGCTTTTTTTGAAAGTCACGACTCCGCCGATTCCCACTAAAAATCCATCCAAATCTTGAATTCTGGAGGCATGAGAAGCGTCTCCGGTGAAGCAATGAAAAATTCCTGACAAATTTTCATCTTTTTCTTCTTCTACGATGTCAAGAATCTCATTTAGGCTCTCCCGGGCGTGAATTACGATAGGTCTCTTTAATTCTTTCGCCCATTTGATTTGTGTTCGAAAAGCGATTTTCTGTTCTTCAAAAAAAGTCTTGTCCCAATATAAGTCGATACCGATTTCTCCGACGGCACAAAATTCGCGTTTATCCAACCACTCCTTCACCAAGGCTAGTTCTTTTTCAAAATCCTCCTTGACGGAACAAGGATGCAGCCCCATCATAGAGAAACATTTGCCGGCATATTGATTTTCCAAAGCCATCATTCCTTCGATAGAGCCACTGTCGATATTAGGCATATAAATCTTCCCCACATTTTCATCGAAAGCCCGTTGGATCATTGCTCCTCGGTCTTCATTGAATTGATCGGCGTAAATATGGGAGTGGGTATCTATAAATTGCATCGTGTTCATTTAATCTATTTCCAATGCTTCGAAAACATCATCTAATTCATCATAGGATTTGAAGCCCACTTTTTCTTCAGGCCCTCCTTTGACAGCCAAACCCATTGGCTGCACGTCATTTAAAAATGACAAAAGGCGTTCTCCTTCCATATAGGGCAAATCCAACCAAATTGGATGCATCGAGCAAATATTTTTTATTTCTTTTGTTTGTTCAAACAATACTTCTAGGGAAATTGAAGACAAGTCCCATCTAAAACATTTGACTCCAGATTTCAATGATTCCATTTTTTGAACCATTGAGGGTGAAATGAAATGATTGTCCTCCGAAGAAGCGGAAACTTCAAGAATGACCGATAACCCCGCTTCACTCAGATTTTTAATGACATCATTAGAAGAAAAACTCCCTACTTGGACGTTTTTGATGCCCCATTCCGCTAAAGCGGAAACAACGGATTCGACATTTCCTTCGACAAATCCCAGTTCGGCTACCCATTCGGGGCCTTCCACCCATTCTTTCATGGCCATAAAGGTCATGGAATCGACCGAATCGGCATTTCCGGCTTCTAGGTTCACTCCGAGGTAATCTACGTACCATGCCGCAAAATAACGGGCATCCGTCAAGTTGGTCAGCCGGGATGCCATGACTTTGTGTTGCAATATCATCTCTTAAATTCCGGTTTGTTGGTTTCGAGATAAAAATTCAGGTAGTACCTCCGCAATGTCTTCCTTGGGGTCATGGGTCAATGTATGGATTCCCAAACTCGCTGCCACTTTCGTATTTTCCGCCAAATCATCGACGAATAAACATTCTTCCGGAATCAATCCGGCGTCATTCAATACATATTGAAATGAAGATACGTCCGGTTTCCTTTCTCCGATTTCATGGCTATAATATATGGTATCGAATTTCCCCCTCCATTCTTCTTCGGTAATATGATGCTCCTTCTCCATGTACGCATGGAGCCAATTGGCATGTGAAGTATTGATGTTGCTCAACATATAAAGGTTGAACTTTCCCTTCAAATTATCCAACATGGTAAATCGATGTTTCGGAATCCCTAGGAGCAAGGAGCACCAAGCATCGTGGATACTTTGAATCGAGGCTTCACTTTTCGCAACGTCTTTCAAAGCGTTGAAAAATTCCGACTCGGAAATGTGTCCCCTCTCGTATTTTTGAAATGTCCCGTTCTGGAACAACTCCTTGCGGGTGCGGTCAAAAGCCTCCTTGCCAACTTGTTCAGCGAAAGCGTTGTAAGTACGTTCAAAATCCAGGTTGACGAATATATTCCCAAAGTCAAAAATGATATTTTTGATGGAACCCTTTTGCATTACTTTTGGTTTTATCTTTGACAATTCAGCGCAAAGATGTAAATTTGCGTTCCGCTTTCCAAACAGCGGTGATAAATACCATATAGTCGGTCCTATAGCTCAGCTGGTTAGAGC
>JAHDCE010000366.1 GCA_020630045.1 Saprospiraceae bacterium
GTGATGAAATTGTAAAGCCAAAATTCGGACTTGTTCAAGAATAGTAGCATGCATGAAATCAAAGATTCATGAGGCTTTCGCTGAACTAAAAACTCAAATTTTGCAACCATCTTTTTTTTGAAAAGCTCTATACTTCGAATCAAATAGGAAGAAATAAACTTGAGTATATTCCTGAAGAAAATCCCTGATGGTCGTCCGACCATCAGGGATTTTCTTTAAGGGTATGTTTAAAATATTTTCCGCAACACACTCACTTTTTTGTTCGGCAACACTCTACTCCTTATGTCAGGGGCAAAATGTCAAATTTAAGTCTCAAGTAATATGAGTCCGGGTTCGACAAATTTGTGACCGCTATATACTAACAATTCAGATACGATTTAGTATATTTGCTTTCGTAAATGCCCACCTTCTCATATTTCATCATCTTTAAATTTGCAAAGCTATGAAACATTTTGCGATGGTAGCCTTTACGTTACTATGTACTATCACCACTATTCCTTCTTTTCTTAATGCTCAAATCCTTCGTATTCCAACCAGTAGTATGGGCGGTGGAGGAGACGCTAACATTGAATATAATGCAGACTACTCGCTGCCCAATACTCTACAACTAGACATATCAAATATCACGTGTGCCGTTCAATGTAAATACATGATGATAGAATCCATTTCTTTTTCTGAAGCTCCCGGATTTTTCAAAACCGATTCTCCTGTTGGAGGGCAAGGATCTTACATCCCATTACCAAATAACCACCTCAACACAACAATCGACCCTGGCTCCACCCTTACGATAAATTTACAATTTTCCGAAGCTGACTGGAATGAAATTGTCAATAACCACTCTACCTTGAATGTGAATGACCAAGGCACCTCCATTTTCCGCATTGGGCTAAAAGCAACTATTGTTTTCAGAGTCAGTGAATTCCATTACATGGATAATCGTGGGGGCCATCATATCACATGGAGTTCTGTGATGACAGACCATCAGAATTTCGGCTGGGCATACAATAATTATATTCCACCGAATTATATCGACCCGTCTACTTTGCCACGCCTAAGTGGGAACTTGGATGGATTCGACAATATCGAAGAAATTAACATCTTCCCGAATCCGACTAATCATGTAGCCCAAGTCAGTTTCTCCTTACGCCAAGATGATGATGTCAGCTTGTCCCTTTCTGACATGTCAGGGCGTATTATCCAAACCACTACCAACCCAAGCCTAGAGGCCGGAACACACCACAGCCGTATCGATTTAAGTAAATTAAATTCCGGAGTTTATCTTTTGCAAATTCAAACCGGTGAACAGTCGATAATTAAAAAAATCGTAAAAAGATAATAGTAAAAACCATATTAAAATTCGAAACAATAGATGTTATCACGATTTTTTTTGTACGAGAGGCGAATCGTTATATTGGGAATCAACGAGGCATTCGCCGCAAAGCATAGCCGTAGCTACGTTTAAGGGGAATAACGAAGTGGATTTCCAATATAACGGTTTGACTATACTCAATTTTTCGTGATAACATCTAATATTCCCCTATCGGATTGTTGTTTCGAATTCTACTCACATTTTTGAAAATCAAACACTATAAACCTCTTGTTAGAAAATCTATTTTATCTTTTGTATGCTTACTCCGTGTAATGATATGTCAGGACGAGCAGTAAAGCAAATTTTAAGACAGGAATTGGAGGCCAGTTTACACAACCAAACACTTGGTGATTTGGCTTCTGGGGTTTATTAATTGGGTATCAGGAACGAAAAATCTATTTCGATTCAAAAAATCGTCAACTACTAAATTTCACATATGTTTGGAACCAAATAGTCGTGAGACACATGCTACTCGCAGAATTCACTTGGAAATATCCGTATATATCAGTATTCTTATTCCCCGTTGCTATGACTAGCGACGGGGAATCTTATTTTTGATAAAACAAAAACGGTACCTGCTATGAGAATCATCAAATACATGTTCCTTGTATTGACCCTTCCTCTTTTTGTAGTAGCTCAACAACAAAAACAATTAACGATTGAATATTGCTCATATGATTCAACAGAAATCAACCCTAAACTTATTGAACCTCTAGGCCCTCTATTTATAAATGAAGAATTCGAAGCCTTGATTCCTGTTCTTAAAGAAATAGAAGCCTGTGCAGAACTCATCAATAATGATTTTTATACAACAGCTATGGAAAGCTATATCGCTTACTCATATGGCATGCTAGATGACTTGGACAACATGAAAAAGCATCTGCAAATATTTGAAACCAAAATCGAGGAAAGGGAAATCGAAACCAATGCAAAAAAAGGATTGGTAATCGAATTAAACTTCCTTTATGGTGAATATTATAGAAAACAACGGAGATACGAAAGAGCGGCGGCTTATTATCAAAAAGACATTGATTTGATGTTGGAACAAATCGGTGTTTTTGATGGAAAGCCGATGGATTTATCCAAAATAGGTGCCAACTTCAGTTACAAAACAGTAGATGTCTTTAACAATGCGGCTTTGGCTTATGACTATTTGGGAGATTTAGATAAAGCATTGCAATTGTATACCATTGCATTAGAATTGGAGAAGGTCAATCCCTATAATGCAATTCAGCCCTATGCAAAGGCCATTTTATTACAAAACCTATTCCGTGCCAACGTATTGAATAAAGATTGGGAAAACGCCGATAAATACCATAGTCTCACTTCCGAAGCCCTTGCAAAGACCCAAGGATCTCCAACATACGATTGGACCAAAAATTTACTAGGAAAAAACAAAGCGATTTATCTGTTCGAAAAAGGAAAATTGGATGAAGGGGAAACACTTGCCAAAGAAGTCATCAACCGTTCGCCAAGAGGAGATGTCGCCGTATTCTCTTATCAAACCCTAGCGGAAATATTATCGAAAAAAGGAGAATTTGAAAATGCATTAGAGGCGATAAAAAAAGCGGATGCAATCGCAAAAGAATATTGGAAAGACGACAATAGGGAATCCGCTAAAATACGGATGTTGCACGGTAATATTCTCAAGGAAAAAAAACAATTGGATTTGGCCATCAAAGAGTACGATGCCGGCCTCAATATTTTATTAAGCAAACCTCAAAATAGCGAATGCTCATGTAATGATATTAATTTTGAAAACTTGTCTGCCAAAAGGCTAGCTTTGGATATTTTAGATAGCAAGGCCGAAACATTATCATTCGCCGGCCAACATCAAGGTGCGATTGCCTGTTACGAAACCCTCCATCAATTATTGATAGAACTTCAAAATAAATATATCATCAGTGAGGAATCCAAATATTCATTAGCCGGTCGATCTAAAAAGTTTTATGAAGATGCGATTATCGCTTCACTGGAAAAAGGAGATTTTGAAAAAGCCTATCAGTTTTCTCAGTCTGCACGTAGTATGATTTTATTGCAACAAATGCAAGACAGAACCGCTAGGAGATCGGGCATTATTCCGGAGGAAAAATTAAAAGAAGGAGAAGACATTAAAATCAATATCAACGACCTTCAAAAAAGAAAAGAAAGGGCACTTTTTGAAAACAATTCTGACATGGCTCAACAACTTGAAAAAGAAATTTATGAAGCTTCAGAATTACATGATGCTTGGATAGAAAAATTAGAACAAAGCCATCCCCAATATTATCAACTCAAGTATCAACAACCGGACTCTGATATCAATCGACTCAAAAGTCATCTCTCCCGGCAAGATATCGTCCTGATTGAATATTTCCTAGGTGAAAAAAACCTTTATACATTTCAAATATCATCAGAAGGACTTGATGTAAAAGCACAAAAAACAAATGATTCTTTCATCTCTTCAATTAAAACTTTTCATACACTTGTAAAAAAGCCTTCTTCCCAAAAATCGGATTTCGATCAATTCAACAAATATGCTTTCCAACTATACAATTTACTAATCAAACCGGTATTACCTCCAACATCCGGAAAAAGACTGATAATCATTCCGGACGAGCAACTCAATCTCATTCCTTTTGAAGCACTCGTCACTTCAAATAAATCATTTGATGACGAATTCGCACACTATCATGAACTCGATTACTTAGGACAATCTTTTGATATTAGTTACAGTTATTCCAGTCACCTAACCCATCTCAAAAATAAAAAAGCCTCCCAGAAAAAACTCCTGGGAATCGCTCCTTCTTTCAACAGGGAAGGAATACAAGAATTGCCCAACAATATCAGAGAGGTCGAGTCCGCGGCTAGTACATACTCCGATACGGAAAGTACATTATTGACCAATAAAAACGCGACTTATGAACAAGTGATGCATGAAATCAAAAATCATAGGATCGTCCATTTTGCAACACATGCGTTATTCAATGATCAACTTCCGTTAGAAAGCCGTATTGAACTCGCCGATACTGCCGTATATATTTATGAAATAGTAGGTCTCAATCATTCGCTTGACGCCGCCATTATGAGCGCTTGCGAAACCGCTGCCGGTCAACAACGAAAAGGAGAGGGTGTCATTAGTTTGGCAAGGGCTTTTATCAGTTCTGGCTGTCCTGATGTTACTGCAAGTCTATGGTCTGTATCCGACCAAAAAACCGGTATGTTGATGGAATTTTTCCATGAAGCCTTATCCAAATATGAAAATCCGACCATCGCTTTGGCAAAAGCCAAAAGAAAGTACATGGATGAAACCATCAGCAAGAATATGCATCCATTCTATTGGGCCGGGTTTATCCACTACACCAGTCTAAGCGACGGAGCGAGTCATGCCAGACCGGGCATCCTCCATCAGTGGTGGTGGCTCATACTTCCTGTTATTTTGTTGATTGTGTTTATCGCTTTCAGAAAATCAAAAAACTGATTTTCAGCCAATTATCTTTTTAATTTATTTTTTCTACTTTTTTTCGATTCAAAGACTCACTTTTTGAACAAGAACCACTCTTTTATTCCGTAAGCACAAGAGCATACGACAATCCTTTAAAAACAGCCTAATTCATACTTTTGGAAACAGGTAAAACACCCAAATGAATCACCTGTTTTTTC